>DATHOI010000214.1:0-4801 GCA_035485095.1 Polyangiaceae bacterium
GAGCACTCGCGTCTATTCGCTCGCCCACCTATAGCGGACACCAAGCTCAGTGAAGTCGCCGCCAACCAGGCCGATGCTATCGGGGCTGACCACCGTGACGACGAAGCTGCCGCGGACCTCCACACGGCGCGATAGGAGAAGCCGCAGCACGGGCCCGACGCGCAACGTGAGCGAATCGTCGCGCTTCGGCACATCCAACACGTCGACCACGACGCCGATCGAATGTTGACCTGAAGGACCGAAGTGGAAAGCATAGCCGCCCCGTGCACGCCAGATCAGAGGAGGTTTGACGATGACGTGCAACGTTTCCTCGAACACGTATTGATCGCGCGGGACGCCCGTGACGTAAGAGACGCTGCCGCGAGCCAAGAGCTCGCCGGGGCCGAGTGGCAGATTCGCGTCGAGCTCGGATTCGTAGGTCAGCGTGACGGCGCGCTGACCGCCGGCTGTCTCGAGGTCGAGCCGCCGATAGCTCTCCTCTGGTTCGAGATAGGTGTGCTGGAAGGCAAAAAAATAGCGTGGCCCGATGCGCAGATCGAAATGGGGAATTTCGAAGCGCAGGCCACCGTACAGGCCGAGGCCCGCGCTCGAAGCGATCGGGTTTGCGTCGATTCCAAGCCATGAAGTGAACGGGCGCCCGTAACCGAGCGATACGCGTGGCCGGGCGTACACGAATCCAACGTCGACGGTGGTGGCCACGAACGTCCGCGGCGGGAGCTCGCCCCAAGAGCGCTTCAGGCGTGGGTCGACGAGCTCGTCTTCGGGCGCCGGCAAGACTCCGAGCGGTGGACGCTCGTCTTGCGCGTGCGCGACCGAGCTCAGCGTGCTCAGCGCCAGGAGCAGAAGTCTGCATTTGCAGTTGCGCGCTCGCATCAGAAACTCCCCCACAAGCCGATCCCACCGGCAGAAGGAACGAGCAGCAAGCGAACGTCACTGTGGCTCGCGCGCGCGACCGCGACTTCACGATAGTGGAGGAGTGGCACCCCGTAACCCACGACGGTGCCGACGAGTGCGCCCAAGATTACGTCGCTCGCGTAGTGCACGTCCCCGGCCACGCGAAAGCTTGCCGTAGTGGCAGCAACCGCATAGCTAGCCACGCAACTCAGCGCATCCCATGGTGGGCCGAGCAGCTCGTTTTCGGAGTGGTGCACGCAAACCAGCGCTGCGCCCGTGAAGGCGAACGTGGCATGTCCGCTGAAAAAGCTGCGGTAGCGCTGCGAGCCTTCGCAATCGATGGCATTTGCCGGCAGCTCGCTCGAGCCGCAGCTCGGTCCGTAGGGGCGTTCTCGACTGACGAGGACATTCGTGACGCCCTGAGCAGCGCCTGCAATGGCGAACGCCTCCAGGTCGATCAGCGCCATGTGCTCGGCGGTGTCGCGGCTGCCGCGATACCACCAAGCCGTAGTCAGCGCGTCGGCGAAGAATGGCCAAGTGACCGTCAGCGACAGGCCGACATCCGATGCGTCGCGAAATCGATACTGCGCGGCGAGGCTGTGCGCGCGCAGCTCATTGCGAACAGCGTCGTCGAAGAGGATGCCACCGGACAGCGCGTGTCGCGCACGTGGTTGCACGATGGCGGTCGTCAGAGTGAGCGCGCCGCCTGTCGCCGTGACGAGGTAGTCCGCTGTCGAAAATGGCGACCACCTCCAAACGAGCGGCGGCCCGCTGAAGCCGGCCGCGTTCGGTACGCCCGCCTGCGGTGGGCTTGGATTCGGTACGGGCGGTAGCTCGCCCGCGACGCTAGGCGTTGCCGCTGTGGGATCGCTCGCGACAGCGTTCCCACTCGCTGCGAGCCAAGCCACGATGCAGGCAAGTTGCAAAGCTCGGTTGTGATCGATGCGGAGCTTCAAAGCGAGCGCTCACTGGTTGTTGGCTGCGCTCACGCGACCTCTCGTTTTCTCGTGAAAACAGCTGGATATCGAGCTCGACCCGAGCACGTGCACTGACAGCGTGCCCACTCTCCTCGCCAGCGATTGTTCATGAAAATCCCTCTTAGCTCGCAGCCTTGATCAGCATCGCTGCGCGGCCACCAATCATGATGGACGGCGCGTTCGTGGCCCCGGCGGTGATTGTCGGCATCACGGACGCGTCGGCGACACGCAGCCCGCGCACGTTGTACACGCGAAGCTGCGAATCGACGACAGCCTCGGCATCAGCACCGATCCTCGCGGTACCCACCGGGTGCCCGAAGCTGGCCGACGCGGTCCGCGCGAGCTCTACCAGATCCTGCTTACTGGCGTTCGGACCGGGAATCGCCTCGGCTTCGCGCACGGCGTCGAGCGCGGACTGGCGACCGAGCTCCCGCGCCGCTTCGATCGCGAGTACCAGGGCATTGAGGTCATGCTCGGTCCCCAGGTGATTGCACTCGATGATGGGGGCAGCGCGCCAGTCGGTGCTCGCGAGGCGCACGCGCCCGCGACTCGTCGGCTGAACCAGCGCCGGCGCGATCGTAAAGCCTTCCTGTGGCGGAGCCCCGAAACGTGCGGCCGCCTCCGGCGTCGCGATCGGCAGTTGTTCCAGCACCAGACACAGGTCGGCAGGATGGCTAGAGAGGCCGCTTCGCAGGAAAACCTCGGCGTCGACGGCATTGCTGTCCGCCGGGCGCTCGGGCATCTTGCCCTTGTATTTGTAGATCACGCCGGAGACCAGCACGTGGTCTTGCAGGTTTTGCCCGACGCCTCGCAGATTGGCGACCGGTGGGATGCCTAGCTTCCGGAGCTGTTCAGAATCGCCGACGCCCGACAGCATCAAGAGCCGAGCGCTGTGGATGGCCCCCGCTGCCAAGATCACTTCCCGCACGGCACGAACGGTCCGCACGCTGTCTCCCGCCGCGATCTCCACGCCGACTGCGCGGTCGCCGTCGAAGACAACCTTCGTAACGTTGGTATTGAGCAGTAGCGTCAAGTTCGGGCGACTGAGATTCGGTCGCAGGAACGCGCGAGCCGAGCTGACGCGCGAACCATCGGCAGCGATGTTCATATTGATGTAGCCCGCCCCCGGGCGCAGCGGACCGTTCACGTCGTCGAGCAGAGCGAAGCCCATTTGCCGTGCGGCTTCGAGGAATGCGGGCGCGGTCGGATGCGGCGTGCCCGGTCTGCGAACGTGGATCGGACCGCCCGCTCCGCGCCATTCGTTGGCACCCCCTTCCCAGTCTTCCTGGACTTTGAACGTTGGGAGCACATCCTTGAAGCCCCAGCCAGCGGCGCCGTTGCGCTCCCAACTGTCGTAGTCACGATCCATTCCACGCGACCACACCATCGCGTTGATCGAGCTGCCGCCGCCGAGCACGTGGCCAAGCGCCATATTGAACTTGCGGTTGTTGAGCTGAGGAACTGGCGCAATCGGTACGGCCCAGTCCAACGCGCCGCCGACGTTGTAAAACCAAATGCTCGGGTTGTTGATCGTCGGCGCTGAGTCGACTCCGCCGGATTCGACCAGCAGCACGTCCGCTCCAGTCTTGGACAGCTCGCCGGCGACAACGGAACCCGCGGCTCCGCCCCCAACGATGATGTAGTCGTACGAGCCCTTGGCTTCCGTTCGATTGCGCCCTTGGACTTCGCCCGCGGCAATTGCCTGCTCTGCGTCTGCGCTGGACGCGGATGCCATCACGCCCGCTGCGCTGGCGCGGAAATTCCCGGGACTCAGTTGTCCAGTCGCGACGCGGTCGAGCAGAATCTGAGCGTACTCGTTGGCATGGTGGTTCATGGCTGGCCTCCTGTTCGCGACAACTCAGACGATAGGTCCCGGCGCTGTTGACTGTTGCTCAACGTCTTGCAGATAGCCGTCAAAAGGGCGTCAACTGCCCGCAAGGGCGAGCGCATCTCGCGCTCGAGCTCGCCAGCTTTCGGGTCACCACTCGCGGCCAGTTCGCCCCCACCTGAAGCGGGGCTCGTCTTCGCCGAGATAGTCCGGGTCCAGGTAGACGTGCAGTCGCGCGATACGCTCGTCACGAAACTCGAAGACATTGCAGAAGCGTCCACCCGGCGTCGTGCCCCCTGACCACGCGGCTCCGCTCATGACACCGGAAGAAACACCCTCGACCGCGATGCGATCGCCACTCGGGATGAACACCAGTGTCGAGTAGTCGTGCTTTATCCACTCGAGCATGCCCGCGAAGCCTTTCACCAGATCGAAGAACGACGTCCGCCCATGACCGACGCCGAACTTCGGAAAGTAGAAGGTCGCGTCTTCGTGAAAGAGATCCATCAACCGTGCATCTCCCGCGTCGGCGAGTAGGAAGTAGTCACGTGCGATGGCGATTTTCTCTGCGTCTGATAGTGACAATGCCAACCTCCGTATAGAAAGAGAACGGGGCGACTCCCGCCAGCCGAGCGGGCATCGGTCACCAGACCTTCATGCCGCCGTCGACTACGATGTCCACGCCGGTCACATACGAGCTGTCTCCGCAGGCGAGGAACAAAGCCACGTTCGCCACCTCCTCCGGCCGGCCCAGGCGGTCCAGCAGAGTCTTGCCGAGCATGTAGCTCGCCCACTCTGGGTCCTTCAACTGCTCTCGGGTTTGGTTGGTCTCGATCACGCCCGGCGAAATCGAGTTCGCGCGAATACCATGCTCTCGTCCCTCCATGGCAAGTTGTCGTGTCATGCCGATGATCCCGGCCTTGGCCGTCGTGTGGGCCAATGATCCGAGGTTCTTGAAGCTCATCAACGCCGTGAGTGACGCCGTGTTCACGACCACACCGCGACTCCTTTTGAGGTGGGGCCACGCCGCGCGCGTGAGGTAGAAGACGAGATCCACCTCTTCCCGACGATTGCGGTCCCACTCCTCGTCGGTGATGTCCTC
>DATHOI010000215.1:0-25103 GCA_035485095.1 Polyangiaceae bacterium
GCAGCTCGAGCGCTGGAATTGCCCAATCGACACTCGCTTCACGCGCGAGCGCGAGAAAATCGACCCGCTCGACGTTGGCGTGCAAGACGTCGCTCACTTCGAACTCGGCAACCCAGCGGGCATGTTGGCCGCGTCGCGCAACCCCGCGGACGATGTCCAAGCTGTGGCGCGACGTGGCGCGCGTGAAGTTGCCGAGCCAGCCCACGGGCATCACGTCCCAAAGCTCGACACGATGTGTACCGTGCGCGGTCTGCGTGATTCGAAATCCGGAGTCCGATGTCGTCGCGGCAGAGTCCAAACGCGCGTCGTGGGTCACGCCTCGAGCCTAGCGGCGTCGTTTTTCCAGCGCGTTTCCCTGGCGCTTCTCGACGAACGGCGAAGGCAGCCGAGCGCTCGGCTTAGCGTTTTCCGCCGCGTGGCTGATGAAGCTCGCGATGGGTTTCCGTCAGCAGCTCGCGCAGCGGCAAACCCGCCGGAGCGCGCTCGACCTCGACTTTAGCGACGTTTTCCGGTGTGGCGTAGTCACCCGGCACCCAATCGTCATCCGGGCTGAACATGTTGTAGCGGTACAGCCCGAAATCTTTCATGTCGTAGCACTTGAGCATGCGACGAAAGCGCAACACCTCGGGGATGTTGATGCCCGAGGGATCGTTCTCGAATTCGTAGCCGTTGTAAGCCGCAAAGGGATCGAGCGCGACGCGCGCGTCGAGGCGCTGCTCAATCCGCTGATCAGCGACCGAGAGCGGGCTCGACACCGGGAAGATGCCCGGAATGCCGTCGAAGTGTTGGGGCTCGTTTACGCCGAAGCTGAGCGTATGCACGTGCGGCGTCTTGAGACAAAAGCGCGCGTTGAACTGGATCGGTGTCAGCGGTGCGGTGAGCTCGCTCAAGAGCGGCGGTGGGTTGAAGAGCTGCCCGCCCTTGTCATTCGGCGAAATGATGAACACGCCCATGTCGTGCGCCGCCGCCAATTGCACCGCGCCGAAGTTTCGCTGGAAGAAATAGTAGTAGTGCAGATTCACGAAATCGAAGAGGTCAGTCGAGATTGCCTCGCAAATAGTGCGATACGGCGCATGCGTGCTGAACCCCACGTTGCCGATGACGCCTTCCTCTTGATAGCGCTTCAAGACTTCGACCGGTCCGCCCTTGGCCAGCGCTTTTTGGAATTTCGCGCGATTGTTCAGGCCATGCCATGCGTACAGGTCGAAGTGATCCATGCGCAGCGCGCGCAATTGTTCCTCGACCATGCGCTTGGTTTCGTCCCCGGTGTCGGGCGCGCCCTTGGTCATGAAAAAGTAGCTGTCGCGCGGGACGTTGAGCTCCTCGTTCAGCACCTTGCCGTAGACGTGCTCGCTCTTGCCGTAGCCGTGCGCCGTTTCGATGTGATTGATGCCGAGCGCGAACGCGCGCTGCACCGTGTCGCGGCACTGCTCGATGGTGCGTGCAGGGAGCTCGTCGCGTGGAGGCGTCCAACCCTGGTGGTAGCGCATGCCGCCCAGCGTGATCACGCTGAGCGCCTTCTCGGTCCGGCCGAAACGGCGATATTGCATGGGCGCCCGCTGGCTGCGCCGTTCTAGCCTGGGAGTCTGCTGCGATGATGCGACCATTGACGTGGCGCGCAGTGTAGTCGCGATCGCCGCGCCGGGCGACCCAGCCGCGCCCGCTGAAAATACCGTAATTTCAGGGCGACAACCGCTCGAGCAGCGCGCTTGCTTCGGCTTGTCGATAGCCCCCATAGGCGCCTTCTGCAAATGGCCGGAGAGCGCTCGTTGCCTCGTCGTTGCGACCGAGTCGCACCAAGCTGAGCGCGCGGTTGTACTGAGCTTCTGGTGCGAACGCGCCGTGTGGCGCTGCTGCGAGGTAAGCGTCCCAAGCCGCGAGCGCTCGCACTGGATCATGATCGACGAAGTGAGCCGCGTGCGCGACGCGGTACAGGCCGAGCGACGGATCCTCGCGCGGGGCAACCGATGCGGCTGCAGATGGCGCGGCTGCACGCGGAGCAGCGCGCTGAGCGGCGACGGTGCCCGCCCCGGTCACACCCAGCGTGCTCGGTATCGGAGTGGCCTCAGGGGCCGCTGGCGTGGCTAGTGGCGCGCTCTGTTCTGGACCGTCGTTCGCGCTGAGCGGCAGCGCGGAGCCGAGCGGCGCTGGCGGACGCGCGTCGGAGCTCGCTTTGACGCGCGCGCTCGGATCTCCCGAATCGTGAGTCGTCGCGACCATGTGCTCGATGCTCGCCCACACGAGCTGCACTTTGCCGCTCGCAGCCCCCCAGGCACTCGCCGCCACGAAGGTTGCGGCGATCGGCAGCAAGAATGCGTAGCGGGTTCGGCGTCGGACTCGCGTCTGGTGCAAGCCGCTCATCACGCGCGCTCGCGTGGCGCGAGCCTCGAGCTCGCTCACTTCCTCGGTGTCGCGAAGGGCTCGCGTGGCTTCGGACAAGAGATCCTTGCTCATCGCGCGCCCTCTGTCTCGAGCGCCTGGCGGAGCTTCTTTTTAGCGTGAAACAAGCGGGTTCGAAGGGTCGCCTCGGGCGCGCCGACGATTTCGGCGGCCTCGCGCGCGGTGCGCTCCTCGACCTCACACAGCACGAATGCCACGCGCTGCTCGACGGGCAGGGTATCCAGCGCTCGGGTCAGCAACGCTGCGAGCTCTTTGCGCCGCGCCTCGTGCTCCGGGTCGCGCGACTCGGCATTGGGCAATGCTCCATACGCGCTGATCGCGCGACGGCGACGTTGCGCTGCGCGCACGTGGTGCCGCGCGTGATTGACGGCTATCGAAATCAAGAACGTGCGAATCGAAGACTCGCCGCGAAAGTTCCGGCTCGCCTTGGGGAGCGACACGAACACCTCATGCACCAGATCCTCCGCGCTCGCCGGGTCGCCGAGCAGGCGTTTGGCGAACGCGCGCACGGCCGCATGGTGCGCGTCATACACCTCAGCCACGGCGCTCGGCTCGGCCTGCTGGAGCCGGACGAGCAGCGTATCTTGCGGCTCTGCTGCGTCGCCGAGCGCTTGCTCCGTCACCATGGCTAGCCCGGGCATCGTCATAGCAAATATGGGTCCGATGAGCCTTGGTGCCCGCTCGAGTCAGATTCGTTCAAATGTCCTGATCTGTCTCAATAAATTTAAATGATTCCAGGACTTATGGTTAGAAAAAGGCCGCGCCGGCAAAGCCTTCGAATGACACCGGATGCGAGTCGCCCACGTCGGCGGCGTGCTCGACGCGCTCCACGATCGCTGCCCCGAGGAAGGGGGAGACCGCGTGTAGATCCAGACCGGCTGCGACTCGGTAGTGCACGTCTCCCAAGCGCTCGTAGGAGAAGGACCGACTGGTGTCGCGCTGCTCCATGTAGTGAGCGCCGGGTTCGATGAAGAATGTGCCGAGGGGGAGGTGCGCGCCGAAGCCGAGCTCCGCTGCGTAGGTGTGATCGCTCGGTCGGTAACTGCCGCCGAGCTCAGAGTACAAGAGGCCGACCGTGAATTTGACGGCCGCGTTGAGCGGCATGAACGTGCTCGCCCAAAGCACCGGCTGAATTCGTCCGTTGTCGGCGATGCTGACCAAGCCAATGGCCCCGCCATCGACATGCTTGGCCACGTTGACGACGCCGATTTGCACGCCGTGCACGTCGCCAGCGACGTTGACAACCCCAAGCTGCGCGCCGCTGAGCTCGCGCGCCACGTTCGTGACACCGGCGAGCTGTAGACCGGAGAAGTCTCGGGCAATGCTCAGGATGCCGGCTACTTCTACGCCTCGACCGTCGCGCGTCCGACTCACCACGCCCGCTAGCGCGCCACCCTTCAGATCGGCCTGAAAATTCCCGACTCCGCCAAATGCGAAGCCCTGCACGCTGCCGGCGCGATTGAGCACACCCGACGCGCTGACGCCGTCTGTGCCCCTGTCCGTCTGGTTGTACAAGCTGGCGAAGCTCAGCCCGCGCACTGTGCGCTCGGTGTGTAGCACGAGGACGTTGAACCCCACGCCATACAGCTCGCCGACGTGGCTGTACACGAGTCCGAGCTCCGCGTTGATCACGTGTCGCTCACTGTTTCGAATCAAGCTCAGCGGAGGAAGCAGCGTGAGATCGAAGGCGGGGTAAGGGGTGGTCAGCAGATCGCCGTCGAAGGTCGGAGCTGTTTTTTTCGTGGCAACACTTTTCGCGGGCGTCGGCGCGGGTGCGGCGGCTTTCGGTGGCTCGTTCGTGGCTGTCGCGCCGGGCGGGTTGCTCGGCGCCTCTGCGCTGGGCGTGTCCTGGGGCGGCGCGTTCGCGCTGTTGCTCCTCGCGGCTAAGCTTGCCAGCAACTCTGCCGCCTCGTCGCGCGCCAGGTTGCCGGAGAGCAGCGCGATCACCTCGGCGCTTCGGGCGCTGTCTTGAGGCAAACCGATCGAGCGTGTGCGAGTGACGCCGTTTTCAGCGCGATAGGCAACGCTCGCCGTGTGATCTGCGTGAACCACGACGAGTAGACTGGGCCGTGGGGCTTCGGGTAGACCCTCGGCTGCGGTTTGCACTTTCTGTACCGCGACAGGTCGCTTGAGCTCGAGCTCGATGGCACGGCGGACCACCTCGGGGTCGAGCTTGGAGTCACCGAGTGAGAGCGTTAGGGGCAAGGCCGTGATCGGCGCGAGCGCGGGCGATTTTGCGGACGCCGCGGTGCTTGGCGCGCTCGTTGCGGCTCCGTTCGCTGCGTTGGTCTGCGCGTGAGCCACGCGACCGACGCAGAGCGACGCCAACAGCACGTAGACGGGTAGCTCTCGGGCGCTCATCAATCGACCTCGAAGTGGCAGGTGTAGACGATTTCAGTCGCGACCGCGCCGCCGTTCTGCGCGCGCGGCACCGACCAGTGCGAACCGAGAACCGTGCGCCGGCACGCCGAGCCAAAGCCCGCTGCGCTCTCAGCGACGACACGAAGCGTGCGGATCACGCCGTCCGCGTCGATGCGCGCGCGAACGCTGGCCGTACCGCGCAGCCCGCGCTGCCGCGCTTCTTCCGGGTAGTTCGCGCGCAGTAGCGCTTCGAGCGCGGGAGGGCGTGGGTGCTCGGACAGGTCGCGCGCCGCGACCAAGGCTGGCGCCCTAGTAGCGCGTGGCACCGGCGGTGGCGCCGGTCGCATGGACTCGACGCGCTGACCTCCCAGGCCGATCGGGCCCTGCAGTGCGTTGCCGTCGCCGACTGGCATGGCAAACCCGTCGCCGGTGTCATTCGTGAGCGTGACGCCACTCAGGTCGACAGGCTGAGGCGCGGCCGCGGTTACTGCGGGCATCGGCGTTGGCATGGCTGCGGCTCGGGCGAGGTGGGGTCGTGCCGGGTCTGGTAGCGCGCTGGCTGCGCGTGGCGCTTCAGTCGGCTTGCGTAGCTCTTGCGGCTCCGCCTTCGCTTGCGGCCTCACTTCGAAACTGATGGTGCTCACCGTCACGAGCGCCGGCTCGTCGCTTGCCTGATTGCCGAGCGACGCATAGGCGACCCCGTGCAATGCCAGGCTGGCAGCGAAGGCCATTGAAAATATGGCTTTTGCTCGGGATTTCACGGCGTCATCAACGTAGCTCATGGGCCACGACCTCTGGGTCGACGTTCAACGCGAAACGCGTGACTTGCTCGAGGCGCAGTAGATCGATCACGTGCACCACGTCGCGGTGGGCGGTGCCGCCGTCCGCGGCGATCACCGCGCGCACCTCGCTGTCTTTCTCGCGTGCACGACGCACGAGTGTGCGGAAAGTTCTATCGTCGACGCTTGTTGCGTCCAAGAACAAGTTGCCGTTTCGCGTGATGGATACACTGAGAATGCTAGTCGTGGCTTCTCCCGTGGCGCCCTTGGGCAGGTCCACTGGGATGGCGTGGGAAGCCAAGTAAGAGGCAGTGACCATCAAGATGACCAGCAGCACGAGGACTACGTCCACCAGTGGTGTGATGTTGACTCCGGTGATCATCTCGTCTGCGCTGTCCGTACTTTGCTGGGCCATGCTTTACTCCGCCGCGATGGCGCTCCCCGATTTGAGGTGTGCCAAGACTTCTCCGGACAGGGCGTCGGCTCGGCACAGCCGAGCGCGGATCGCGCGCTGAAACACGTTGAACGCGACGATTGCCGGGAGTGCCACGAGTAAGCCAACCGCGGTCGCGACGAGCGCCTCGCCGATCTCTGCCATCAACGCGGCCGAAACTTGACCCTTGGAGTGCGCGAGCTCTCGAAACGCGCGCACGATGCCAATCACGGTGCCGAGCAGCCCGATGAACGGCGCATTGTTGCCCAGCGTGCCGAGGAACGCGAGGTTCCGTTCCATGGTCAGTCGCGCGATCTGATTCTCACCGCGCATGCGTTCCTCCGCGCTGGCCGCGTTTTCCGAGTCGAGGCCTGCGACTGCGACGCGAGCCTCGAAGCTCGGTGAGTGCTCGAGTCGCTGACGGGCCAGCGCGATGTTGCCGTCGCTCAGCATTTGACGGAGCTCGCGCCGGAGCGCGAGGACGTCATCTCTCGACGAGAGGAAGAGAATGGCTCGTTCGATGGCTACCGTCGATGCAAAAATCGACAGGCAGACCAAGAGCCACAAGATCCAGCCGGCTCCAAGCTGGGTCAGCCCACTCAGACGATCGAATAAATTCACGATATTCTCCTGTTCTATTGCTCGATGACGCACCGCTAGGGCACGACGCACAGCGCGCGCGTGGCAAAGTCCTCGCCGCCTCGCGAGTCGCGCACCACGAAGTAGAAATGCACGAGCGCTCCGTTCGCGTCTGCTCGGGTCGGCGCGTCCCAGCTCACGTCGCTGCGCAGTCCCGGTGTAGCGGGCGTCAGCGAGCTGAACGTGTCGGCGAGTTGCCCTGCGTCGGAAAACTGCGAGATGAGCAACGTCTCTCGGGTCGGGTCTTCTGGGCTGAGCTGCGGCAGTGAATCGAAATCGCTGTCCTGCATCTGCACGCGAAAGTCGTGTTTGGTTCCCGCGTGCACCTCGGAAAGAGTGCCTGGGCAGGTCGCATCGGCAGCACTCGCGCTCCATGTGGCGCCATCCAGCGTGAGTGAATCGGGCGTAAAAGTCGGGTTGTCGTTGTCCTCGCCGGACCCCGCGAAGTCGAACTCGAACGCCATTGCATCACCTGGGCCGCGGCTGCACTGCGCTTGTCCGCCGGGGCCGAGTAGGGCGGTGTCATCCGGGCAAACGACGCCGCTCATGAAGCCATGCGGGGTCGTGTTCAGGTCGAGAAGGGTTGGTACCTCGAAGTCGAGCTCGGGCTCGTTGGCCGCCGGGCTCGACTGAAGCGCGGTCGCAAACGGCGGGCTGCCACACGACGGGAAGCCCGATTCCGTAGGCGTCACGCCGCACAACTCGAACGCGTACGAGATGTTCAACGTGCCGCTCGGCGCGGCAACGAACACGTGCAGGTGCGCTTGCTCGCCTGGAGCAGGTGAGGCACGTTCGGGGTCGTCCGCGACCTCGACGCGCGCGCCGAGCACGCGAGTGTCCTGAATCAAGGACTCGGTTTTCAGCGGAGTGTCACAGCCAACGGCGAGAAGCGCGGCGGATGAGCTCGCCAAGCTCAATGTCCATGTGAGTCGTCTGCGCGCGCTCATAGCTCACCTTTGAGTCCGAGATTGGGAAACAGTCCGAGCCCGGAAACGGCTTGTTTCTTCGTGTAATCGAAGCTGTACTGGTAGCCTTCGGGGTTCTTTGCGTTGTACGCGTTGAGCAGGTCCAGATACACCGACAGGCTGCCAGCGCCGATGTGCCAGGCCTTCTCGACGCGTACATCGAGCTGCTGAAAGGGCGGATTGCGCTCGCCGTTCACCGGACCGTACTCAGGGACATAGACGCCGCTGCGCGCGTCGTAGACACTGCCGACGACCGCGGTTACGGGGTCCCCGCTGATCAGCCGAAAACGCGCGCCGACGAGCCAGCCGCGGCCGAGCGCTTGACTCGCGGTGAGGGCCAACACGTGCGGCTCGTCTTGGTCGAAGAGTCGAAAGGGGCCGTTGGCGTCACGCCGTTCGCTGCGCGACAGAGTGTACGCCAGATAGAAGAAGCTGTTCGGCCCCGGATGATATTCGGCCGAGACTTCAACGCCGTAGATCCGGCCGTCCCCGTCGTTGATGAAGTGCGGTGCGACGTTCCCGGGTGTGCCGATGATGCGATTTTCTAGCTGCTTGTAGAAGCCCTCGACGCCGAATTTGAGCCGCGCGGAAACGCGATCCTCGAAGCCGAGGCTCGTTTGCAGCGCACGATACGGCTCGATCCGCGGGTTGCCGATCACTGCCAATGCCTCCCAATATTGGGGCGCTTGCGTGTACCAGCCGACGCCCGATTTGAGCGTGAAATCCCTGGTAATTTCTGCGCGCGAGGTGAGCCGCGGGTCGAGCGACGAACGCCCGATGTCGCCGTAGTAGTCGGCACGCACGCCGGGCACGATCAAGATGCGCGGGGCAGGGCGGAGCCCAAGCTCGACGTACGCGCCGGGTCGCACGATGTTCAGCGACGGTACGCTCGTCGACACCGTGCTCTTCGTCGCGTTCGGATTGCTGTCGCTCGGATTGCCCTCGTATTGGTCCGGTGCAGGGCCGTGATAGCGCCCGGACAGGAATTGGCCATAGAAGTCGCCACCCGCCGTTGCGCTGACCTCAGGGCTCAGCTCGAAACGCCACTCGCCGCGACTGTGCAGCTCGCCGCCCGAGACGACCTGCTCGTAGTCTCCGATTTGTTGGTCGAAGCTGAGGGCTCCGGCCGTGACGCTCAGGTTTTGTGTCGCGCTATCGCTGAGCTTGCTGTCCAGCTCGACCTGCAGCCGGTGAAAGCCGACCGTCGCGGCGATCGCGCCGCTGAGCGACGGGTCCTCGTCGTTCGGATTCGAGAAGAAGAGCTGCAGCGAGTCACGCGCGCCATAGCCGATGACGCGCAGTGTGTTGTCGGCGTTCACGTGGTACGTCGCGAGCGCCTGATAGTCGTAGTAGACGGGCGCGGCGACGACTTGATACGTGTCTTTGGGCACGAATTTGGAAAATACGAGGTCGATATTGCTGCGGCGCGCTGCGATCGCAAAGCTCGCTTTGGGTCCCACGCCAGCACTGACGAACGCGGAGCTATCGATCAAATTGAGGTCCGCACCGGCGTGCAAGCCGTCATTGCGCGGGTCCTTCGTGTGCACGTCGATTACGCCGCCGGACACGCGGCCGTAGCGCGTGCTGAAGTTCCCGGGGTAGAGGTCGACGCTCTCGATGTAACGTGAGCTGAAAAAACTGGTGAGCCCGCCGAAGTGGTACAAAAAGGGCACCGGCACGCCGTTCAAGTAGGTCTGACTCTCGTCTTGGCCCGCGCCGCGCAAGATCGGATCGCCGTTGCTGAGGGAAGTTCGACCAACCCCCGGCATGACCTCGATGGCGCGCAACGCGTCTCCGCGCGTGCCCGGCACTTCGGTCAGAATTTCTCCCGAAATGGTGCGGCGCGTTGGTTCACGCGCGGGCGCTTCGACCGTGGCTACGCCCGAGAATTGTTCGGCATCGGCGCTCGTCGCTGGTGCGGTCTCTTGGGCCGGCTCGGGCTCGGGCGTCGCGAGCTGCTCTGCCGTGGCGCTCACGGCGGGCTCGGCCGTCCCTTTCGTGGCCGTTGTTGCTGCGCTCGCGGGGAACACGTAAAGATAGCGGATCTTCACGCTGACGGGGATAGAACCTCGCTGAGCGGGCTCGAATACGAATCGTTGCGCCGCTTCGAGCGCGCTGTGATCGAAGCGCTCGCCGCCGCTCTCGAGGACCGTGGCATTGCCGACCCGACCCGTCTCGTCGATGCTGAGCGCGAGCGTTACGGCGACTGGCTCGGCCAGGGGCTCGCCATCTGGGATCACGGCCTGCACCGCCTGAACCAGGCGCGGCGGCGTCACGTCGGGCACGGCGCTTTGCGCCGGTGCCGCGCCGGCTGGAGGCGTGGGGCGCGGACCTTGCGCCGACGCACGCGAGACGAACAATGTCGCGCAGGCCGCGACGGTAAAATGAGCAGCACGAGGTCGCACGGACGCACCCTTCTCGTCGCAGTCGCGCTCGCCGCTCACGGGCCCTCGGTCACGGGCGCGTTGGGGCGCACGGCGACTGAATCGATCGCGATTTAGCGGAGCTCGACTTGGATTTCGAGGCTGTGTGCCCAGCCGCGGGTGGATCGTTCAACGCGCGCGCACAAAAACGCACTTCCCGCGCCCTCGCGCGGCAGGCTCAGCTCGCGCGCAGCTTGGTCAACACGCGTGCTGCGCGCAAACGCACGACGCTGTGCGGTTCCTCAGCGGCAAAGAGATCGAGGTCACGCTCCGACAACGGCGGGTGAACGGAGGCGCGTAGCGCGGGGTGCGACGATTGCCAAGCCAGAAGCTCCTCTTCGACGATGCGCTCGGCGGCCAGCGCCTCGAGCTCGAGCTCGGCCTCCTGTGAGCCGTGACGGCCAAGTCTCGTCTCGTCGTAAACGCGCTGCGCCGCGTGCTCGGTCATGCGGAAGAGCGCGGCTAATTCGGTGCTGAACGCGCCACACTCCGTCGAGAGAGCCGCAGCGGCGCGCATGTCTTCGACGAAGCGTCGAGCTTCCGGCTCGGACTGCAGAAACGGCGCTGCGCGTCGCAGAAATTGCCGAGCGGCATCACCGCCACGCGCCACGCGCACCGGCACCCTGCGCGAACCCTCGATGGCATGCGTGCGCTCGTGCACTCGCGCGAGCGCAGGGCGAAAGGCGCGCACGTGGTTTTGACTCGTCGAGACCATGTGAAAGGAGCGCCCATTACAGAGCAGAATCAGGGGCACTCCGTCTGTACTGGCGGTTCGCAGCAGCTCGCGTCGTTCTTCGCTGGAAAAAGCAAAAGCTTCACGCACGAGCGACGGCGCGCCGTCGAAATCGATGGTGAGGAGGTGCAAGGAATCGGTCGGAAGCATCGGTCTACTCTCTGCAGATCCAGAACGGTCGATGCAGAGGATTGCTTAACCGTGTCAAAGCCCTGTCACAGCTCAGGATTTCGTCGGCGACACGCCGCACCGCGTTGCCGTTGAATGGTTGCCGTTTGCAACTCGGGCGGGCATTCTGCGGCAAATCGTTCGGTTTTACGGGGGACCGAACTTTTTCGGTACTTGGGCGCTGAGGCGCGCTACGGTCCGACTCGCTCGATGAATTACTACAAGAAAAAGACCGAAGCCGCCGAACGCGCGCAGGCTCGACGCGAGCTGGAGAACGCGGCGCCTCGCTTGGCAGCCGAAGTGCCCACGCTCACGACCTTCAAGTTGGAGCTCGAAGAGCACGAGGGCACGTCACGTCGCCCTGAACAGAATCACATCCGTCACATCGTGGTGACCAGCGCTCCCGCCTTGTTCGTCGTCCCGTGTGGGGATTCACGTTGCAAAGACGGCGGTCATGACATCACCCGTGACGTGATGCGCTCGCTGCGGGCCGGCGAGACTCGATTTCAGGGCACTGACGCCTGCCAAGGTTCGCAGGGCTCTGGTCTGTGTGTGCGTGTGCTCCACTACACGGGCCTCGCGACCTATAAGTGAGCGCGGGCGCGCTGCCGCTGGCTCACATCCCGGCTGGGCAGCGGCAGTTGTAAACGGCGGTGGCGATCGGAAATGCTGCCGTCCCCATGCCGATCGCGTTGATTCCGCACTTCGGATCGGACTCCCCGCACGTCGTCGGGTTGCAGCTGTTGTCCTCGTAGCACTGGAGCACGATAGAGCAGGCTTGGTGGTCGCCTTGAGTTTGGGTGCTGCAGGTGTCGCAGCTCGAATTCTGCCAGCCGACCAAGCAGTTGGTCGACATGCCGCACACCATAGCGGTGCAGTTCTTGGTTACGCAGTCGGCGGCGACTGAGCAGGCCTGACTCATGGCACACGGCGCGCAGCTTCCGCCGCAGTTCACGTCGGTTTCGTCGCCGTCCTTCGTGGTGTTCCCGCAGTGATCGGGAGCACACTTCTTGGCTACGCACTGTGTGCTCGAGCAATCCGCATTGCTGGCGCAGGCCTGGCCAGCCGCGCACAGCGTGCTGCTCGCGCCGCAGGTGCTGACCGAGCCCGTGCCTGCAACGCCGGCCCCGGCACTGCCGCCGCTCGCGCCGCTCGCGCCGCCGGCGCCAGTTCCAGCGACTCCGCTGACGCCTCCGCTGCCGACGGCCCCCGCGCTACCGGCCGTGCCGTTCACTCCCGCGCCGCCGTCCGTGATCGGGATGCCGCTCCCGCCGCCGAATGCGGTGTTCCCCGAGCCGCTGGTGCCGGGCGGCGTCGTGCTGCTGGCCCCGCTCGTGCCGTTGGGCGTGCCTTGAGACCCAGAGAAACCAGCCGCAGCGCTGTCTGACCCTGCGGTTCCGTTTGTCGAGCCACCACCACTGCCAGTCGATGAGTCTTGTGCAGTAGCACAAGCAAACACGGCAAGTGGCGTCACAACGAGGGTAATCCCGAGCCAGCGAAAGGGGCGCACTGCCCGAATCTGACACAGTTCCGAAACGACCGCAGCGTTTTTCTGGGACCGGTCCCAGGTTCCTGTGCTGTCGCCCCCACATGTTCCGACGGAGGGCGCCGTGCACGCACTCTGTCGCACCTTCGGCGTTCGAGTGGGCTCGTCTCAACGGCGGCTGCAAGGGCTGGTCACACGACACGCGTAGCGCTCGCAAGCGCAGCGTGGCCGCCATTTCGACCACTATTGGCGACCTCTGTCGGCATAGACGAGGCCGAGCAGCTCGGAGGGTCAATGCACTCGCGCAGCAACCGCGACACGACTAGTCGTGTATGGGCGGCTGCGCACGTCGCCAGACTCTTTGAACAGCGAGCTATCATGCAGGCGTTCAGGAGAGAGCGGTTCCGAGAAATAGAAGCCTTGCACCAGGTCGATCCCAGCCTCGATCACGAGACGGAGCTCGCTTGCGGTCTCGATGCCTTCGGCGACCACGCGGGCGTCGACCTTGCTGGCGAGCTTCGCTACCGACTCCAGGACCGCGAAGCGATACGGGTCACGCTCGATACCCGTCACGAAGTAGCGGTCGATTTTGAAATAGTCCGCCTGGGCATCCACGATCATCCGGAAATTCGAGTAGCCGAGACCGATGTCGTCGATCGCGACCAGCATGCCCAGAGTGCGTAACTTGGCCAGTGCGGTGCGGAATTCCTTGACCGCGTGCGGCGGCGAATGCTCCACGATCTCCACCGTCAAGCGCGAGAGCGCGATGCCACTGGCGTCGCTGGTTTCAGCGATGAAGCTCGGAAAATCGGAGTCGGCAGCCAGCGTCGAGGCGTGCACGTTCACGCTCACGCGAAAATCTGCGGTGAGCTTGCTGGCCGCGCGCAGCGCAGCGGTCACGCACGACCGGTCGAGCAAGCCCTCGGCACCGACTTGGCGCGCGTGCTCGAAGAGCTCCTGAGGTGAGACATTCGAAACATCGTTTGGAGTCCGAGTGAGACACTCGACCGAGTGCAGCTGGGGTGACGCCCCGCGCACGTCGACAATCGGCTGAAAGACCGTGCGCACGTTGCGAGGAAGGAGCATTTCGGAGAACACTTCATGGAGCTGCATCGGGCTGTCCGCACACTCTGCAATGGACGCGCCAATGCGCGAGCGCGGAGCGTCTCCGCAGCTGGCGCGGAATTTCTCGGAGCATCGCAGCTCGGTCGCCCCGTGCTGTCCGAGATCTAGACGAGAGTCTAGATTCTGGACGGACCGATGCCGTAGCGCTTGAGCTTGGAGTAAAGGGAGCTTCGCGGCACACCGAGCCGCTTGGCCGCGGACTCGACCTGACCGTGCTCTTCTTCGAGCACGCGAAGGATGTGCTGACGTTCCAGCTCGGCCAGCGTCAACGATGAATCGTGGCTCCGTTGTTGAGGCCGAGCCTGCTGCAAGAAGCCCAGCTCCAGCGGGGTGATGGACCCTGTGTCGGTCAGCAAGAGAGCGCGTTCGAGCACATTTCTGAGCTCCCGAACGTTGCCAGGCCAAGTGTAGCCAGCGAGGAGCTGCAGCGCTTCTGGGCTGATCGTCGGCGCTTCGCGACCGAGCTCTCGACTCAGGCGTCTGAGGATCGACGTACTGAGCTCTGGGATGTCCTCACGCCGCTCTCGCAGCGCTGGCACGACGAGCGGTAGCGTCCCGATTCGATAGTACAGATCCATCCGGAATTTTTCGAGCTCCACCAGGCGCGCCAGATCATGGTGGGACGCAGCGATGAGCCGGACGTTGCTCCGTCGGTCTTGGACCTCACCCAACCGGCGATAGCGCTGTTCTTCGAGCACTTTGAGCAGCTTTGGTTGAACGGCGATGTCCAGATCCGCGACCTCGTCCAAAAACAGCGTGCCTCGGTGCGCCACCTCGAGCAGCCCTTGTTTGGCCGATACCGCGCCGGTGAAAGCGCCCTTTTCATGGCCAAATAGCTCAGTTTCCAGAAATTCTCGACTCAAGCTCGCGCAGTTGAGATCGACGAAGGCTTCCTTGCTGCGCGGCCCATTGCGGTGCAGCCAGGCTGCGAGCACGCCCTTGCCTGTGCCGGTTTCCCCGCGGATTAGGATCGGGCTGTCGGACACGACCAGTCGCTTGGCCTCGCTGGCCAAGCGTTGCATGGCCGGACTTTGCCCCAAGAACACATCGACGATGTCGCGGCGTTCCTTGGTCTGCGTCGCAGCTTGCCGCTTGCGGTTACGCTGCAAATCGAGCAGGCGGCGGGCGATCACGAGCAGCACTGGTAACTCGACCGGCTTGGTCAGAAACTGCTCGGCGCCCTCCTTCACGGCCCGCACCGCCAGATCGATGGAACCATGCGCCGTTAGAACCACGATTGGGATCGACGGGTCGAACGCAACCAATCGACGAATCAGCTCGATGCCGTCGGCGTCGGGCAGGTTGTAGTCGACGAGTGCCAGATCGGGACGCCCAGCAACCCACTGCCGCTCGGCGTCGGCAAAGCTTGCCGCTTCGTCGACAGCGTAGCCGTTGGTTTCGAAGAACTCGCGGATACCGAAGCGCACTCCCGGCTCGTCATCCACGACGAGGATCTTGTCGCCGTTCGTCATGACTCGCTCGAGCCGGGGATCAGGACCGAAAGGCAGAGCCCGCTCGGCCCGGAGCGATTTAGCGCGCGCGCGCTGCCCCCATGTTGTTCGACGATGCGCTCGGCGAGCGCCAGCTCGAGCCCGCGCCCCGCGCGATTGGGCAGAAAGAACGGCTCGAAGATGCGCTCCAAATGCTCGGCAACGAGCGCCGGACCGCGATCTTCGATCGCTACCGTGATCAGCGCGTCCTCACCTTCACCGCGTGTGATCGACAACTCCAGTGTGCCGCCGTCCGGGCTCCGCCGGATCGCATGCTCGAGCAAGTAGCCCAGCGCCAAGCTCAGGCGTCCGCGATCGAACCAGGCGGTGGCTCGCGGGTCGTCGAGGTGAGCCGAGAGCTCGAGTTGTTTGCGTTCCGCGCTGGGCCTGGCCGCGGACAGCGCGTCGCGCAGCGCGTCGCGCACATGGCCGAACGCGAGCACCGGCGCCGTCGGATGGCCGAGCTCGGCCAAGCCATGCATCAAAGCCGTGAGGCGCTGCAGCTCGTCGCGCATCACGGCAAAGTGGGGCGGAGCTTGCGTCTCGTTCGAGAAGCGCGCCTCGAAAGCGTCGAGCGTGGCCGTCAGTGCGAAGATTTGGTTGCGCGCTTCGTGAGCGATACCTGCGGCGAAGCTTTGCAATGCTTCGGACAGGCTGGCGCCCTCAGCGCGTCGTGAATCACGTGTCGCGTTGAAGGAGGCCATGGATCAGCTCACCCAGTTGCGAAAGCGGTAACGGTTTCGGCAAACAGCGGACGATCCCCGCCCTCCGCAGCGCGCTGCTCGAAATGCTCTCGGCAAAGCCGCTGAGCAGCAGCAGCGGAAGCTCACGGCGCACGCTGGAGATGCGCTCTGCTAGCTCGAGGCCAGAGAGCTCGGGCATCGTGTGATCCAGCACGACCGCATCGAACTGCTCCGGATCCGCCAAGAACGCGGTGAGGGCGTGTTGCGGATTGGTCAGCGCGGTCACCTCGAAGCCTTGGCTGTGAAGCACCTGCTCGGCCATCTGCGTGATGCGCGCCTCGTCGTCGACGAACAACACGCGCACTTTGGTCGACCTGAACTCCACTCGAGCCTCGGATTCCTTGGAATCAACGGCTGAATCGAGCCCGAGAATAGGCCGGGCTTAGAAGTCCCGGCCGTCGTTGCGTTTTAGCGCAGAAAGGGCCGATATTTGGGGGCGAGAGGCGTCCAGCGCCAGGTCGGTTACCTCAGCCGCTCTTGGCCTTCTTGCCCTCGCCGGCGGCGACCTTGCGCATACCAGGAGAGCCACTGGGCGAGGACGAGTCCTCTTCCATCTCGCTCTCCAGAATCTCGTCTTCGCTGACGATTTCGTCGTCGCTCACGGTTGCGCCGGAGAGCGGAGCTTCTTCGATGCCACCCGCGGTGTCATTGGCGGCGCTGTCGACGGGAGGACTCAAGCTACGGCGTTCCCAGTCGCTGTCGTCGCTGTTGAGAGCACTCTTCTCGTCCTTGATGAACGACGTGGGCTTGCCCGAATTCAGCACGACGGGCTTCGGCGCGTAGTCATGGGCCTCGGCGATCAGCGGCGTTACGACGCGGTCCCACAGATAGTCGAGGGCGATGTGCTCGACCAGGCTCACTGGTGGCACCGCGCCGAGTAGATCCTCTTCCGTGAACTTGTCGCTCGTCTTCAAGGCCGACTCGATGATCGAGCCGAGCTTGTCCTTGGGCAGGCATTGCGCAAGCTTCGCGACCGTGATCGCGGCAACCACCTCTTCGTGCGACACGAGCAGATTCTCCAGCGCGCGTTCGATGATGTACGCGACGTACCCTTTGGCTCGGTCGTGAGAGGTCTTGGTCGCGGGCGTCGTCTTCCACGGTTGGCCTTCGATGTCGAAGGCCCACAGCGCGTGTCGTTCCAAATAACGTTGTTTGTCGTCCGGTTGGAACAGACGCACGATCGCTGCGGAGCTCGTGACTGATTCGTCGAGCGCGATCTGCAGCGCTTCACCGGAAGCGTCGGGCGACATCTTGTGCGCGACCTTCTCGTGCACGCCAGTGGACTGACTGACGATGCGCGCGCGTTCCATGGGGCGCGCTTCGAGCGAGCGCATGATGGCGCGACACGAGAAGTGGCGAAGGAAATCTTCCGGCGTGCGCTCGCCGGAGCGCAGAGCGAACTCGGTCACCTCGGCGTGGAATGCCTCGCGACCCTTGCCAAGACCGGATACGAACGGACCCACCGACTCTGCACTGCTCGACTCAGACATAAAACCTCCTGGGTCGTGCGCGACGCATTCATCGCTGCACGCCGAACGGCTAATGATAGCGCGAGCGCGAGCCGGCCGGGGGGCTCAACTCCATGCCACGTTCGGCACGCCTACGATTAGTCTGGGTGTCACCGGCGTCACGGCATCATTGGCTGACTGGCTCGTCCGCTCGGCCCACTCACCTGCGCGTCCCCCCGCGCAACGGCGCCTCGCTGCTCCGCATACAAGCCCTCACGTTTCGGGAGGTCGAGCGGGGCCCACGAGCGCTCGGCGCACGGCCTCCCAGCGAGGCTCGTCTGCTGCTGCGAGCAGCAAGGGACGGTCGTCGCGCGGAGCATACTCGCCGCCGTTCGGGTGACGAGCGACGCCCCCCGCTTCGCGCAAGATCAACACGCCGGGCGCGTGATCCCAGGGAAATAGTCGGTAATAGAGCGCGAAATCGCGCTCCCCGCGCGCCAGTCGCGTGTATTCGAGGGCGGCACATTGTGGCGACGGCGCGAGCGTCAGCCTTTCTGGGCGCGTGTTCAGCGATGCGAGAACGGCAGGCGGCATCAGCCGCGTGTATAGGGTGCCGCTGAGCTCACTCGGACCGGGCGCACGTGCGACGAGGCCGCGCCCGTTCCACGTCGCTCCGGAGCCGCGCTCGGCCAAATACAGGTCTCCCTCGACCGGCAGATAGATGCCAGAAATCAGGATTTCGCCACGCTCGACCAACGCCACCATGACGCCGAACGACTCCTCGCCGGCCGCGAAGTTCTTCGTGCCGTCGACCGGGTCGACCAGCCACACCGGGCGGTCAGCGTGCAATGCGTCGAGCTGGCTTGGGTTTTGCGAGACCGCTTCTTCGCCGATCACGAGTGAGCCCGGGAGCAGCGCGGGCAACCGCACGGTCAGGAACGACTCAGCCGCGCGATCGGCGACAGTCACCAAATCATCGGGGTCCGTCGCGCTGGCTTTGGACGTGATATCTCCGTCCGCGAGGTGCTTCCAGCGCGGCAGGATCTCGCGCTCCGACACTTCCTTCAAAAGCTCACCGAGCGCGTCGAGAAGCTGAGTCATGCCCGCTCTGTACGCCAAATCAGGCGCGGCTTCACGCCGTCGTTGCTCGAGCGCGGGCGATCCGTGGCGCGCGGAATGTCGAGCGAGTAACGTTCGGTCATTGTCGACCGTGTCCTTGCCCATCGTGTCCCGAATTCTCGAGCAGCTGCTGGCCACGCACGGGTCCGTCGTGTCACTCGACGACGTGGCCGAGGCCGTTGGCGCCGCGGCCGTGACGTTCGAAGACATCGAGGCGGTGTTCGACGGGCTCGAAGCGGCTGGTCGACGCGTTGACTCCGAGGTCAAGGACCCGCCCGCGGCGCTGGCTCGCGTGCTCGCAACCGCACGTAGCTTCTCGGCCGCTAGCGGCCGGCGCCCGACGTTGCCGGAGCTCGCTGAGCACTCCGGGCTCAGCTTGGGTGAGGTGCGTTTCGCCCTGCTTTATGCGCGGGTGCTCGTGCGCTGAAAGGACCCGTTACTATTTGCCGTTGCCGTTGTTGCCGGAAGTAGCGACGTGCGCGTGCACCGGCGCGAGCGACGGCAGCACGAACGGCTTCTTGTTCTGGACGGCGAGGTCCCACCACTTGAAGGCCATCGCCACCGCGACATCGAGCTCGCGCGTTTCACGTGTCGGCTCGAGCGTCGGCGGCGGCAAGCAAGCCGCGGCGATTGGACAGCCCGCGAGCATGTGCAAAATGCCATCGGAGAAACCGCTACCCGCGTACGCTAGACACACCGGCATGCCCATCGCCTGCATGTCTTGGATCGCGTAGGGGATCTTTTCATCCACCGTGCCGACGCTGTCTTGATATTTGCACTCGATGGCAAGGGCGCGATCCGACTGCGCGTGCAGCACGAAAATGTCCACGTGCCGGTTCTTCCCGATGATGGTCTTGCCGAGCGAAATCTCGCGGTACACGCTGACGCCGCGCGCCGAGAAATTCTTGACCAAGTAAGCGGCGATCAGATCCGCGTATTCATTGCCGGTCATGGCAGGACCAGAGCCAGGCGCCGCTGACCCGGTAAATCAGCAAAGCTTGCTGGCGCGAGCAACGGGCCTTCTTGGCCTCCGACCTCACCGAAGCGTGACCGAGCGTGTGCCAAAGCTGCATCCGACACGTCATTGCCTAGGAAGCGCCGGGACAGCTTGAGGGCCGCGACGCCCACCGAGCCGGAGCCCATGAACGGATCTGCCACGATGTCCCCCGCGCTGCTGCTTTGCAAGATCAGTGTTTCGCTCAGCTGCACTGGTTTTTCTGCTGGGTAACCGCCGCGTACGCGGGGCGCGCGGAGCACGTCCGCGATGCCCAGGTCGTTCAGCTTGCGCTTACCCTTTTCGAAGAAGAGCACGAACTCATAGCGAGCGCGGTAGTGATAACCCATACCGATGGTGCATTTGTCCCAGACGAGCGGCTTCCAAAACTTGAAGCCCGCGCTCTCCGCAATGGGCTTGGCAATGAACGCGGTCTCTGGATCGCACATCAGGTAGAAGTGCGCGTTCTTCTTGAGCACGCGCTCTACCTCACTGAAGAGCTCTGCAAAGCGCGCGTTCGGAAAGACCGCGAACCACGCGTTGCTGGAAGCCGCGCTGACCTTCAAGCGTGTGGTCGTGCCGATGGCGCGATGCTTTTCCAGCGATTCATAGGGGGGATCGGTGATCAGCAGATCGACCGACTCGCTGGCTAAGGTGCGCAGCCAGGCGACCGCGTCCAGTTGCGCGAGCTCGACGTTTGCCTCGGTCATCACGGATCTAGATGTATCACTGGGGAGATCCTTTATCTACACAGTCGTTCAGTGCCTGGCCTTCGCGTAAACTATTGGAATGTCTTGGTTATTTGCACTGGCTGCGGGACTGCCCGGACAAGCAATGTCCGCGTGCCGGCGTCGGCCCGAGGTGCGTGCCAGGCGCTGCAAAGCCTGGTCTAGTCTGAAGTCGAGGGTTCTTGAGGTTCGGCTTCTGCTTCAGTTTGGTCTGCGCTGTGAGCTCGTGCTCAGCGCGACTGCTCGCGCAGTCGTTGCCCTCGGATGCGTCAGCCGCACCGGTCGACGACGCCGCAATCGACGCGGCGCTTCGCGAGCAAGCCGGGCGGGCCCACACGCATCGCTACGCCTGGACGGCCATCAACGGTGGGCTCGCGGTGGCCTCATTTGCCGTGCTGCCCGTGATCCAGCGCGGGTCGCGCCCCGACTTCATCGTGAGCGGTGCCGGCTCGGTGCTGGGTGCGGTTGCCACCTTCGTTTTCCCACTGCGCGTCGAGACCGACGCAGCCGAGCTCGACGCAGCCGAGCGCTCGTCGCCCGAAGAGCGCAGTCGGAGGCTACGAGCTCTACTCCGCGTCGACGCGGACGACGAGCGCGACCGATTGGCGCTCCCGTGGCACGCTCTCAACCTCGGCGTGAGCGTGCTGGCGGGGGGCATCATTGCCTTCGGCTTTCATCACACCCTGAGCGGGGTCGGGCAGGGCGTGGGCAGCTTCGTGCTGGGTGAGGCGCAGCTCTTCACGCAGCCGACCGGCCTCGACAAGCCACGTTTTTCCGGTATCCCGAGCGCGCGGCTCGAGCTCTTGCCTCAGATATCGATTCAGAATCGACACTTGACCGTCGGTGTGACAACCAGTTGGTGAGCGCGAGCGTTAGTATCCGGCGCGCTCAGCGCCGGCACTGCGCAGTGACCGAAATGCGGCGGTCTTGGACGTGCAGTTCCAGAGTCAGCCCGACTTCATGCGTGACGCGGGCCAAGCCGAGCATCGGGCGGGGGATACCGCCCGTGACCGAGCGGCGCAGCTCTTCCATGAAGGTCTGCTCCGCGTTGGTTCGAAGCCGAAGCAGGTGCTCGGTCAGCATGGAAATTCGCGCTGGAATAGCTTCGTTCGAGACCCGGACGCCGACGACGCTGTCCGATTCGATGAGCTCCAGCACGATGTCGCTCGACACCGAGCCGAAGTTCAGCGCGTTCGAGAGCAATTCGTAGGCGCCGACGCTGAGCCGTTGCGCGACGGCACCGCGAAAATGGTCGACCGAGTAAGCCGTGACGAACGCATGGATGTATTCGAGAGCGCCAGACCCGGCAGTGCACAGGATACGAACGAGTGAGCGGCCCGCGAGCGCGCTGTTGTCCTGACCGCCAAAGGTGCCGCTGCCGCCGCTGCCCGGCGTGCTCTTGGAGCCGCTGCGTGAGCTTGCATCCGCCGCGCGCAAGCCCGGGCGCCCCAGATCGGCCCCGGGCGCCTTCGCGCCGCTTGGCGAGGACGAGGAAGGCGGGGAGCGATCGAACGGGCTCACGACTTATCTCTAGCACCGTGCGGTGCTCAGCTCACCTGTTCGATGGCTAGGACTTCCTTCGCGAGCGACATGAGCGCCATGAAGCTGGTTTTTTGCCACGTGACGTTGCGGCTCGTCACGAAACGCAGCGTGTAACGCTGACCGCGTTCATTTTTCACCCACGTCGCCCAATCGACGAACAAACGGATCGCCGAAGAATTCACGAACGTGAGCCCCGACACGTCTGCGCGGACCTCCGTGAGCTTATCGGCGAGGGCAGCCGTGTGCAGCGCCTTGAAGAACCCGGCAAGGTCGTTCGACGGATCCTTCTGCGTGATCGTGCCGGAGAGCTTGACCTGATTCGGAGCGGTCAGTTGGATCGCGACCGTTTCTGCTTTGGGAATCTGAACCGAGGAAAAATGACTCATAATTTGCCTGTTGCGGTGATGCGGATGCGACCGCCGGACTCTTCCTTCATGGCCAATTCGACGCCCCCCTCATAGCGAATGCGGGCGAGTCCCAAGCGGGCTGAAGCATCCGGCTCATTGGAAGCGCGGATGAACGCCGCCAAATAGGCCTGCTCCGGATCGAGGGTTTGGAGGCCGTTCAATTCCTGGCGCAAGCTGCTCAAGTGCGAGGCGTCCGGCAAGCTCGAAACGGAAAACTCGATGCTCTGACCGTCACTCAAGATCGACAGCTCGAGCTCGCTGTCGGCCGAGTTGCTGGAGTACTTGACCGCATTCTCCAGCGTCTCCTGGATTACGACGCAGGCGCGGTCAGCTAGCTCTTGCGTGCCGAAGGTGGTCTGGCAAAAAAACCGACCGAACTCGCGAATGCCGTCGATGTACGCCCAGGCCGGACGGAAGCGCATGAAGACGAGCGGATAAGGGGTCGGATGTTTCTTCGACTCGGGGGGTGTGTCAGCGCTCTCCACGGACTGCTCCTCGGCTTAGACCAGGACATTTCAAAATACGTCAGATTGACTGCCACGCGGGGAAATTCGTCAGCGACGTTCTTTCCTTGGCTCAGGTGGTTACGGCCTCGTCTCCTCGAAATTCAGGTCGGAAATTCAGGGTCTGACTTACTTAATATTCGATATTTTGACAAAGCTGGAAATGGCCAATCCGTGTCGGATCTCTGGACACATTTTGTCACGAAAGCGGGGTGAAATGGCGAATGTGCGCCGCCAAAGGCGTTGCGCTCATTCGCTGTCTCGATGCGCTCGCGGCCGACGACAACGCATTAGGACCCTCAGCATGGTAGTCGTAAGAGCTTAGATTGAACCTGTCGATACGACATAAGCTGGGCCTGCTAGCCGGAATCCCAATGGTCGGCGCGCTGCTCTTGGCGCTCCAGATCATCGGCGGCGCCCGCGAGCAAGCGCGCAAGGCCGAAGCGCTCGGTTCGATCGAGAGCCTGGCCGATCTGTCGGCGCAAATGACCAGCGTCGTACACGCTTTGCAGCTCGAGCGCGCGTCGGAGGCGTTGTCGCTCGGTCTTCACGAGCGGGACTCGAAGGAGCCCAAAGACGGCGGGCCAGGAGAAGCGCTGAGCGAGGAAGCGAAGCAAACTGCGCTCGACACCGAAAAGCAGATTCACGATAGCGACCGCGCTCTCGCGCAGCTCGATGAGTTCCTCACGGGGCGCGACGTGTCGCGCTTGCCGCCCCGCTTGGCGGGCCCGCTGAAGGAGGCGCAGGACTTGCTAAAGACGTTGCCCGAGCTGCGCAGCAAGGCCAAGGACGGCAGGGCGAGCGTCAACGAGATGTTCGACTTGTACAAGGGCGCGACGCAAGCGTTCGTCCGCGCGATCGCCGGCCTCACGGATCTGAGTGACGACGGGGACCTTTTGCGCAGTATCACGTCGCTCGTCTCGCTCCTTCAGCTCGAAGAGCGCATGAGCCAAGAACACGCGCTTTTAGTGCATGTTTTTGCGATCGGAGAATTTCCGCCCGGCAGCTATCGCGATCTGGTGTCGATCATTTCCGAGCAGGACATTTACGCTGACGTGTTTCGCACGACGGCCTCCGTGGAGCATCAGGCGGGCTACGGGCGTGTCATCACGACTGACGCTGCCAAGCGTTTGCTGCAACTCCGGCGCACCGCACTGGAGACGACGGAGGACGACCTGACCGTCAGCCCGAGTGAGTGGTTCGATCTCGGTAAGCAGCAGCTCGCTATGCTCGGTCGGATCGAACTTTCGCTGAACGACGAGCTGCGGTCGGCCGCGCTCGAGAAGTTTCGGCGCACTCAGCGCGCGCTCAGTGTCAGCTTCGCGCTCGTAGCGGGCGTGGTATTGTTCAGCTTGGCGTTCGCCTGGATCCTCGGCAGCGGCGTGACGCGCAGCGTCGAAGTGCTGCGCGACGCATCGCGGCGCATCGCCACGGGTGACCTCGACGTGCGCGTCGAGATCGCGGTGAAGGACGAGCTGGGTCAGCTCGGCGGCGCCTTCAACGACATGGTCGGCGAGCTGGGCCGTGCGCGCGCGGCGCTGAGTGACCAGGCGCGCATGGCGCGCGAGCTGGAGATCGCTGCCCAAATCCAACGGGCGATGTTGCCGCCGACGCCTCGGCACCCAGACTTCGAGTTTGCAGGGCGCATGTTGCCCGCCGACGAAGTAGGTGGTGATTTTTACGACGTCCTCTCGGACCCCAAGGGTGACGCCCTATGGATCAGCATTGGGGACGTCTCCGGACATGGAGTTGGTGCCGGGCTCGTGATGTTGATGGCGCAGGCGGCGTTCGCATCGCACTTTCTGAACGACCCCGCTGAAGAGCCGGCTCGTGTGCTGCGTGAGGTCAACGCGCTGTTGTGTGAAAATATCACCAACCGCTTGCACGACAACAAGTACGTCACGGCGCAGCTACTCACCTATACCGGCGCGGGTCGCTTCGTGTGTGTCGGCGCGCACGAGTGGCCGCTCGTGTATCGCGCGAGGACTCGCCGCTGCGAGACCATCGAGGCACCGGGTCCGTGGCTCGGGATCGTGGCCGATTTGCCAGAGGTGCCCGTGACCGTCGTCACGCTCGAACCGGGCGACGTGCTCTGTTTGTATTCGGACGGCGTGACGGAGGCGCAGAATGCGCAAGGCGAGCTATTCGACGTCGATCGCTTGGGCGCCGTCATCGCTAAGGCCATGGCCGAGGGCAAAGTGCTCGACGATGTGACGCGCGCGGTGTTCGACGAAGTCGAAGTGTTCTCCGGGCGTCACGACGACGATTGGACCTTGCTGCTCGCCAAGCGCGCTTGAGCTTGGCCGACACTGCTGCGCGGCTCAGCCGTCGTACTTGCGGACGAGCTTGGCGACGAGCTCGACGTAGGCGCTCATTGCGCCTGGCTTGGACATGCCCTGACGCGCGCTCCAGGCATCGAATTTCGCGCGCCCCTTGAAATCGAGCATGCCGGGGCGATCGCCCTGCGCGTCACCCGCGGTCGCCTGCTTGTAGTAGGCGTAGAGCTCCAGCAGCTCGTCGCTGGCGGGCGTCTTCGAGAGTTGTTTGACGCGCGTTTGCGCCGCCGAAAATTCGTCGTCCGTGGCCATGCTTTCGACGCTAACCGAAGTTCCCTCAG
>DATHOI010000216.1:0-3667 GCA_035485095.1 Polyangiaceae bacterium
AAGACACGGCGCTTGGGCTCAGGTTCTACATCAAGCGAGACGACGGACATCAGCCAACTCCAGCACGCTGCTCAAGCCACCCTTGCTCGGCCCACGTTGAGGCGCATCGTGTTTCCACGCGGGACCGCTGCGCGCCCAAGCGATGGAGCGTGGCGACGAGATACGGCCATGCTTGTCTTTTGCGACGTGTACGAGCAGCTTGCCTTCACTCGGTCGTTCGAGCTCGATGCGCAGCGCGACGGGTAACGGTAAGGGGCGCTGCTCTGCCGCGTCAGTCAACAAGATCACGCTGTGAGCGGTGCCGTCTACGCCCATGGCCAAACGGCGCACGACGCGCAGCCAAGCGGTGAGATTGACGTTGAGCGATTGCCCTGGCACGCCCAGCGTGTCGATGACCGTGACGGCACAGGACGATGATTCGACGATGCGGAGTGCTACGCGACTGAGCGCCTCGACTGACGGGCGGACGACCAAGAGCCGCTCTAAATTCACCCCGGCAGCGGCAACGCCCGGCCCATATAGCGTGCCGGATGGATCGAGGAAGGCGCACCAGGGCACACTGCCCCCTTGCGCAACAGCCGCCTCCTGGGCCGCTCGGCAGGCGGCCAAACCCAAGCTCGTCCCGAGGGCGGAACCGCTGACACTGAGCTCGATGACGGCGCCCCGCGGCAACCCATGGTCTGGCAAGACCCGATTGAGCGCTTCAACCCCCAGCGAAAGCCCAGCGCCTGTAGCCGTGGTTTCTGGAGCAGAGCCGACGCGCACCCCATGCTGCCGGAGAGAGGCGGCCGGGAGGCGATCGAGGAGGTGGGCGGGGAGTGCCATCCGAATACTGAACATAGTAACAGCTCTGACCCGAGTTGCCAGAGATCCTAACCCCACGTTCGGACATAAAATGTCCGACTCAGGGTGCCTCGAACCAATCCATTCGAGAGCTTAAGCTCGCGCTTTGCGGCCGTCTTCTTGTTCGACTCTGCACTAGTCGACCAAGCAAAGCGGCCGGTTCGCTCCAAAATGATATGACTGCGCGGTGACTCCGGGTACCTCGACGACGGAACAGCAGCTCACCGCTCTGCGCAGCGTTCTGCGCGACATGGGCTCGGTGCTCGTTTGCTATTCCGGCGGCATCGATAGCGCGTTCGTCTTGGCCGTCGCGCATGCCGAGCTGGGTGTGCGCGCCGTAGGCATGACCGCCGTCAGCCCCAGCCTATCGGAGAGCGAGAAAGACGACGCTGCGCGTGTCGCTCGCTCCCTCGGCGCAACCCACCGCTTCGTCGACTCACATGAGCTCGAGCGACCGGGCTACGTGCAGAACGGACCTGACCGCTGCTTTCACTGCAAATCCGAGCTGTACGACATCGCCGAAGCCAAACGCAAAGAGTGGCAGCTCTCGGCCGTCGTCAACGGCACCAATCGCGACGACCTCGGCGACTACCGGCCCGGGCTCGAAGCCGCCAAAAACGCCGCGGTGCGCAGTCCGCTCGTCGAAGTAGGCATGACCAAGAGCGACGTCCGGAGCGCGGCTCAGCTCATCGGCATGGAGATTTGGGACAAGCCCGCCGCGGCTTGCCTATCGAGCCGCATCCCATACGGCACGAGCGTCACGACCGAACGCCTCGCCCAAATCGCAGGCTTCGAAGCCGAGCTGAAAGCGCTCGGTTTTCGCCAAATGCGCGTGCGCTGGCATGAAAAAATCGCGCGCATCGAAGTCGCTCTGAGCGAGCTCGAATTGATGCTCACGGCAGGCGTGCGCGAAGCAGTCGTGAACGCGGGCAAGAAACACGGCTTCCAATACGTCACGCTCGACCTCGGGGGCTACCGCACTGGCTCGCACAATGAGGTTTTGGTGGGGCGTGCACTGCGCGTCGTTTGACGGCAAACGTTCACCGCACTCGGAGACGGCAAGATGAAGTACCTGCACACGATGGTGCGCGTCGAAAACCTCGAAGCGTCGCTGAATTTCTACGTCAATGCGCTTGGGCTTCGCGAAACGCACCGCACGGAAAACGCCAAGGGTCGCTTCACGCTGGTGTTCCTAGCCGCACCTGGTGACGACTCCGCTCAGGTCGAGCTCACCTACAATTGGGATCCGGAAACGCTCGCAGGCGGCCGCAACTTCGGGCATCTCGCCTATCGCGTCGACGACATCTACGCGACCTGCCAGCGGCTCGTGGACGCCGGCATCACGATCAATCGTCCACCGCGGGACGGTCACATGGCCTTCGTTCGTTCGCCGGACAAGATCTCGATCGAGCTATTGCAAGCGGGCGACGCGCTCGCGCCAGCCGAACCCTGGTCGTCGATGCCGAATACTGGCGAGTGGTGAGACGGCCCTGCTCGCATGCTAGTCGACAACTCGAGGGACTAGCCGAACAAGAGCTAACCGGCGCCCGCTCGCGCTACTTTGCCGACGGTCTCCCAAGTGCGCGTCGTCACGTCCTTGCCGAACGTCTTCTCGATCAGCGACATGAATACCGGGCCTTTTTCACTGCGCGTGTAGGCGCTCAAGAGCTCGCGACCGCGCAACGCCAATATGCGCGCGCCATCTCGTTCGACGGGTAGTTTGAGCTTCGCTTCTGGCTTGCTGCGCAGAAACGTGACCACGCGCTTCGCCTCGGCAGGCAGGCGAAACGCTTTGAACGGCTCGGCCTCGAGCAACGCCTGCAGCTCCTCGATCGAGCGCACGATGACGCCGAACCTCTTGCCGACTTGCCGCTCGATTGCCGCCTCGACCTTGCGTTCGATCGCAACGTCCGTCGCTTTGCGCCCGCTGAACACGACGTTGCCACTCGAGAGCAAGGTCTTCACGTCACCGAACCCGGCGGCCTCGAGCGCCTTTTTGAGCTCGGGCATCTTCAAGTTCATCGGGCTGACTCCGCGAAGGAATGCAGCGTACTGACTCATGCTTCGACGATAATCAAAGCGCGCACAAAAGCAAAACGGCCGAGACGAGTCGTCCCGGCCGTTTTGGCTACGCGCTGAACGACTCAGCGCCGACGCGGACCGCGATCGCGATCGCCACCGCGGCCCGGCGGGCCGTCGCGACGCGGACCGCGTTGGGGCGGCCCGGCTTCGCGAGCGCGCGAGATGCGCTCCTTCGCCGCTTCGCCTTCCTCACCCTCCGGGAAAGGCAAGAGCTCACGGCGCGTCAGGCGTACCTTGCCGTCGCGCTCGACGCTGATCACCTTGACGTCGACTTCTTCACCCTCTTTGAGCACGTCAGCGGGCGACTCGATGCGCTCGTGCGCGATCTCGGAGACGTGCAAGAGCGCCTCGTTGTTCGGCAAGATCTCGATGAATGCGCCGAAGTCGACCAAGCGTTTCACGACACCGTGATAGATGCGCCCGACTTCCGGCTCCGCCGTCAGACCTTCGATGATCGCCAGGGCGCGCTTCACGGCCTCGGAATCCGAGCTCGCGATCGACACCGTGCCGTCGTCTTTGACGTCAACGGCGCAGCCCGTTTGCTCGACGATGCCCTTGATGGTCTTGCCGCCGGGGCCGATGATGATGCGGATCTGATCCGGCTTCACCTTGACCGTCGTGATGCGCGGCGCATGACGATTGATCTCGGTACGTGCCGTCGGCAAGGTCGAGAGCATGCGGCCCAAGATGTGAATGCGGCCCTCACGAGCCTGCTCGAGCGCCTGCTCCATGATGGACCGCG
>DATHOI010000217.1:0-2087 GCA_035485095.1 Polyangiaceae bacterium
AGCGCGAGCCCCGCCGAGAGGTAAAATGGCCGATCGATCGCTAGTAGGATCTGCGCAAAGCCAGTGCGTGGCTGCGCCACGAGCACCGGGCCGAGCGCGTGTGTCACGACGCGCTCGGTGACATCGCCGAGCAGCGCGTGACCGATGCCGTGCGGCGAATGACTGCCGACGACGAGCAGCGCCTGGCGCGATGCGGCCAGTGCCGTGAGGACGACATGCGCGAAGCCGCGTTCGATCACGACTTCGTATTCTGTCGCCGCGCGGCCCGTGAGTCTGCGCACCTGTTCTTCGATGCGATTGCGCGCGCCTTCACGCTCGAGCCTTTCGTCCGAACTGACCCAGTGCAGCGGCGATATGGCGTGCGCGACGACCAAGCGCGCGGCGTCGCGCCGAGCGCGCCGGCTTGCCTCGATGATTGCGACCTCGGAGCTTAGGCCAAGATCGCTACCGACCACGATTGCTGCCTGCATGTTCGATGCCTCCTGTGATTTTGGAAGCATCGGACATGCCAGGTCGCACGTCTTGTTTCAGCGCCAAAGCCGCACGCGCCAAGGAGCGCGCGATTTCGCCGCCGTATCATTTGGACCCGCTGAGACAGAGTGACTCACCTTCGGCGAATCGGGGCCGCAAACCGGACCAGCACGAAACGCTTGGAGAAACGGCAAAAACCGGCGCCTCAAGCCGTTGCTGTACCGTAGCGCCGACCCAACGTCTCTTCGAAGCCGGGGATCCGCGGCAACACGGTCCGGAGCTGGTCACCGCTGAGAGTCAGCACCGTGCACATCGTCACCGTACGCACGGTCGCGGTTCTCGGTACCGATTTGATCGGCGCGATCTCGCCGAAATAGTCACCGTCCGCGAGGAAGACCGACTCGCCCGGCGTCGCCACGCCTTCGACCGCCACGCGACCACGCGCGATGATGAAAAATTTGTCGTCGAGATCCCCCTGCTGGAGGATGACTCTGTCGGCGGCATAGCGCTCCGTGATGAACATCCGGCGAATGTCCGCCAACACGTCTTCGTTGGCCGCCTGAAGGAACGGGAGCGACCTCAGCCAAGCACTGTCGACATCTGCGCGGTTGTGAGCCGCGCTCACGCTCACGCCATGTTGCTTCTGCCACAGTTGCGCGTACGTGCCTCTCGCTCGGCACAGCGACTCGTGTGTCCCGAGCTCGACGATTCGCCCCTCGTCACACACGACGATCAGGTCCGCATCGACGACAGATGCCAGCCGGTGCGTCACCGAAATGACCGTCCGCCCCTCGGAAATTCGCGCCAGTGTCTGGTTAATGGCAAGCTCGGTTCCCGCATCGAGCGCCGACGTGGCCTCGTCGAGGAGCAGCACAGCCGGGTTTCTGACCAGCGCGCGAGCGAGCGCCAAGCGTTGCCGTTGCCCTCCGGAGAATCGGCTGCCACGCTCGCCGGCCAGCTCATCGTAGCCGTTCGGCTGGGCTACTAGAAACGTATGAATCTCCGCGAGCTTTGCGGCGGTTTCGAGCTCCGCGTCGGTGGCCTCGGGGTTACCGAGTCGGAGGTTGTCACGGACGGAAATGTTGAAAAGAAAGTCGTCTTGAAAGACGACCGCTAGCTGCGCGCGCAACGACTCTTGAGTCACGGTGCGCAGATCCGTCCCGTCGAAGCAAACACGCCCTTCTACGGGATCATAGAAGCGCATGATGAGGCTCATCAACGTAGATTTGCCGGAGCCACTCGAGCCCACGAGAGCGACCCGAGTCCCAGCCTTCAACTCTAGGTCGACGTGCCGTAGCCCTCGCTCCTGCGGCGTGTAGCGGAAGGAGACGTTCTCGAACCTGATCGCATGCTCGAGCCGCGGCAACGTCGTCGCTCGGGCGGCATTGTCGACCCTAGGCGCCTCGTCGAGGACCTCGCGCAAGCGCTGCATGCCGCCAGCAGCCGAAACGAGGTAGGGGCCCGCTGACGTGAGCGAACCAATCGCCGCGCTCATGCCCATGAGGAGCACCTGGAACGCAACGAGCGAGCCGACCGAGAGCAAGCCGTGGAAGGACAGCACGGCACCGACTCCGATCACGATTAGGGAGGCGAGCAGGGCTGCCACGTTGGGCGTG
>DATHOI010000218.1:0-7050 GCA_035485095.1 Polyangiaceae bacterium
GTCGTACTTGGAAGTGAAGCGCCGCCGGATGCAGCATGAGCTTCCGAGCTCGCCCGCGTCGAGCAACGGAGAGCCGAGCGGCATCGTAGAGACCGTCAGCAACGGCAAAAACGGGCGTCGCGCCGCGCAGTAAGCAACGCCAAAGGCTTACGGCTTCTTCGCAGCCTCTTTAATGGCCTGGAAGCGAGCCCTGAGCTTCGGCGCGTAGCCCTCTTTGTTCGACTGCTTGATGCGACCGATGGCGAGCGCGTCGTCGGGCACGTCTTGAACCACCGTCGTGCCGGTAGCGACGTACGCGTCACGGCCGACGCTGACCGGCGCGACCATGTGCGAGTCGCTGCCGATGAAAGCTCCGGCACCGATCGTGGTCTTGTGCTTGTTATACCCGTCATAGTTGCAAAAAATGGTGCCCGCGCCGATGTTCGCGCGCTCGCCGACATCACCGTCGCCGAGATAAGACAGGTGATTGGCCTTCGAGCCGCGGCGCATGCGAGTCTTCTTGGTCTCCACGAAATTGCCAATGTGCACGTCGGCTTCGATCTCGGAGTCGGGCCGAAGGTGCGCGAACGGTCCGAGCTGTGCGCCGTCACCTACGCGGCTCGAAGTGACGACGGTGTACGGTTTGAGCAGCGCGCCCTCCCCGATCGACGAGTCGGTCACCACGCAGCCCGTGTCGACGACGGTGCGCGCGCCGACGCGCGTCTGCCCGCGCAGGGACACGCCGTCCTCGATCAGCGCATCTTCACCGATTTCTACCGTGTCCTCGATGCGCGGCGTGCCGCGCACGGTCACGCCGTTTTTGGCGTGGCGCGTGCGAATGCGCTGCAATAGTAGAGCCTCAGCCTGCGCCAGCTGGCTGCGGTCGTTCACACCCACGAGCGCGTCCGCATGCCCGAGCACGCCAGTGACACGGCTCGAGCGAGCGAGCAGCGCAACGACGTCGGTCAAGTAATATTCGCCTTGTGAGTTGTTCGGCTGCACCTCACCCAGCGCACGCCGCAAAACTTCCGTCTTCCCCGCATAAATGCCGGAATTCACCTCGCGCACGGCCTGCTCGGCGGCGCTCTTCAGGTCGCGCTGCTCGCGCACCTCCGTGACATTGCCGGACGCGTCGCGCAGCACGCGGCCGTACCCCAATGGATTGTCGAGCTCACACGTGAGGAAGCTGAGCTCACCTGCGCCCGCCTGATCGAGCGCGACGACCAAGCTCGCCAGCGCGTCAGCTTGCACGAGCGGAGTATCCCCGCACGAGATCAACACTCGCTCCGTCGTGACTCGTTCGATGCCGATGCGCGCGGCGTCCCCCGTGCCACGCGGCGGGTCCTGCGTTACGCACAGCACGCGCGCGCCGAATTCTCGTGTCACCGCCTGCGCGAGCTCCGGTTGTCCGCTCGTGACCAGAATCACCTGCTCAACTCCGGCCTCGAACGCGGCGCGCACCGCGTAGTAGACGAGCGGCCGACCCGCGATCGGGTGCAGGACCTTGGGCAGCGAGCTCTTCATGCGCGTTCCGAGACCCGCGGCAAGGACGACAGCGGTGAGACTGGACATACCCAAGCACTGGCATTTCTGCGGTAAAAACGCCAGATCTTGGTGCAGGACGCGGCAGAGTATCGGTTTCGACCTGCTCAGCGACGCGCCGAGTCTCTCGAGAGCTGGGCGTGGGCGCTCGCCGGCACAGCGAAAGCCGTGGCGCGACGCGGGCAAGCAAGTGCGGCCGGCGCGCCCCGAAGGCACTTAGCCAACATTTTTGACACACGCACGGGAGCTACAAGCCGGTTGGTGCCACGGTCGCTTCAGCGCTCACGTCGGGGTCCGGCGATTCTACGGCGGGCTCGCGCGGTTCGCCGCTGGCCGGCAAGAGCGGGGACAAAGTACCGGTAGCGAGCACATCTATGTCTGGCTCGTCCTTGCGCGGGGCAACGGCGCGCCCGCGATCGACGTACACGACGATACTCTCTCCGGCTCGAAGCTTGTCCGTGCGCGAGCGACGATTCACGCGTTCCATGCTGCCAACGGTCATGCCGTAGCGTTTGCCCAGGGTCGCTAACGTGTCGTTCTCGCGCGCGCTGACGATCACGCGCTTTCGGCCGTTTTGGCCTTCGAAATACTCGTAGAACTCCGGAGTCCCCGCGACCAGCACGCGTGTCTGCGCAGGCGATTCCGTGCGCGCTGGGAAGCTCCGGTTCTTGTCGACGAATAGCTGCAGAGCCATACCCGGCTGCAAACGCGCCGTCTCGTCGAGCGCGTTCCACAACCCGATGTCCGCGGCGCTGACGACGAACACACTGGCGACGCGAGCGATCGTGTCGCCAGGTAGCACGCGGTAGAAAATCTGCGTCCGGTCGGCGTACGCAAACTCACGTGGCGGAACCACGACCACGTCGTCGCTCGGCTCAGGCGCGGACGCGCGCGAGCCTCGCGGCACGAGCAGCACCGTACCTGCTGCCAGCACTTCCTTCGGTTCCACGTGATTGATGGCGCGGATGCGCGCTTCACTCGTGCCGTGCGCATTGGCGATGGCCTCGACCGTATCGCCGAATTTGCTGACGTACGCCTCCAGCGTGTCGTCGCTAGCCGAAGAGCGCGCGAGGGCGGAAGTGCACGACGCCCCTTTGCCCGAGGGCACCCGCACGCGCCAGCTCGGCTTAGGCGTCCCCGCTACCCAGGGCGGCGTTCGCCCCGCCAAATACGCGGGGTTCAGCTCCTGAAGCGTGCTCACCGGCACGCCCGCGGCGCGCGCCACGTCTTCCAGCGCGACGCTCGGGCCGACGAGCACGATGTCGAAGCTCTCGGGCGGATCACTCGGCACTACGTCGAGCCCAAACGCCTTCTTGTTGTTCATCACGATCGCGAGCGCGAAGATCTTGGGCACGTACAGCGTGGTCTCCCACGGAATACCGGCTTCGTAGCGCACGAGCTCCCAGAAATCGTTACTGTTGAACTTGCGGATCGAGCGCGTGAGTCCGCCGTAGCCCATGTTGTAAGAGGCAATGGCGAGCTCCCAACTGCCGAAGCGGCGATATAGATCGCTCAGATAGCGACTGGCGGCTTCGGTCGAACGCTCAGGGTCGAGTCGCTCGTCGACCCAGCGATCGACCGTGAGGCCATACGTGCGACCCGCGTCGGGCATGAACTGCCACAGACCCGCCGCTCCCGCGGGTGACAGGATGGTCGCGTTGTGCCCGCTCTCGATCATCGACAGCCAAACCAAATCCGTCGGAACCCCTGCGCGCGCCAGCTCGGCCTTGATCGCTCCCGTATAGCGACCGCTCTTTTTCGCCCACACCTTGCCGATCGATTTGCCGCTCGGGCTATCGCGATAGAAGCGCAAATACTTGATCACGAACTCGTCCAACACGATGGGCAAGTTCGGCAGTGTCAGGCTCTTCAGCCACGCCGCGTCCGGCGCGCCATCGAGCGGATCACGACGCGGTTCGCTGGCGCGCAGCGACGGCGCCCCCTGAGAAATCACTTCTGGGCTACCGTCGCCAACGGCGGCCGGCAAATCCCACGACCAACCCGGCTCGATCCCGGCGAGCGGCCGCGGAAACAGCACACGCTCGGCCGCGCGCAGCGAACGCAATTCCGGGTCGTCCTTACCCGCGCGCAGGTCCTCGTCCGTTGGCCCATCGGCGATTTTCTGACGCGCGGCTCGGTCCGGCGTGGGCCGAGGCGCGTCCGCGGGCAACGTCGCCGCGGGCTTGCGCGGCGGCTTGCCCTTTTGGTGCGCGGCGCGCTGCGCGATTTTTTCAGGTTTCTCCGCCTTTTCGGGCTTGCCAGGTTTGCTCGCTGGAGCGTTGCTTGGCGTGGCCGACTCCGGCGTGGCCTCCGCGCTCGGTAACGCGCCGACTGAACGCGCTCCAACGCCGCGCTGCGGGTCCGGCGCCACGCTAGGCTTGCCGGCCTCGCTCGCTTTCGCCGACTCCGCGGGCCTTGCGGCCTCGGCGGCTTTGCCGTTCGCTTTCGCCTTGTCTGGCTTGCTTAGCTTGGCTTTATCGGCCGGCTTTGGCTTCGATTCACTAGCGCTCGCGTCGGGCGGCTTCGGCTTGGGCGGCTCGCTCGAAGCGGAGTCGGCCGGCTTCGAGTCGGCAGGCGCTGCACGCACGGACAGCGGAGTCAGGCCCAGCAGAGCAGCGAGCACCGACGCTCGGGCAATTAGGCGGACTCGGGCCATCACTAGCGTCGTACCTAGGTCGGCAAATTTGGTCAAATCCGCGTGATATTTCGCGTGGATCTTGATCCCGGCGAGGCAATTGTGCACCCCTCGCGCATGACCGAACCGCGCACCCGCACCGAGCTCGACACCTTCGGCCCCATCGAGGTTCCCGACGATCGGCTGTGGGGCGCCCAAACGCAACGCAGCTTGCAGAATTTCGCCATCTCGGGCGAGCGCATGCCGGCGCAGCTCTTGCGCGCGTTGGCCATCGTGAAAAAAGCCGCAGCGCTCGTCAACATGGACCTGAAGGCGGTCGACAAGCGGCTCGGCAACGCCATCGTTGCCGCCGCAGACGAAGTGATCGCCGGCAAACACGACGCGGAGTTCCCGCTCGTCGTGTGGCAGACCGGCAGCGGCACGCAGAGCAACATGAACATGAACGAGGTGCTGGCCAATCGCGCCAGCGAGATCTTGGGCGGCGTGCGTGGCGAAAAACGGCTCGTGCACCCGAACGACCACGTGAACCGCGGCCAGTCCTCCAACGACGTGTTCCCAGCCGCGATGTCGCTAGCGTGCGTGGACGCGGTGCGCAGCCGGGTGCTGCCGAGCGTGAAGGCACTCCGCGACACCCTGGATGAAAAGGCCAAGGCCTTCGCGAGCATCGTCAAGATTGGCCGCACGCACCTGATGGACGCCACACCGCTGACCCTCGGTCAGGAGATCAGCGGTTGGGTCGCGCAGCTCGATCACGGCCTAAAACACCTAGAAAGTGCGGTACCACACTTGGCGGAGCTCGCTCTCGGCGGCACGGCCGTGGGCACGGGTCTGAATGCGCACCCCGAATATGCCGTGCGCGTCGCGGCCAAGGTGGCCGAGCTCACGTCACATCCCATCGTGACCGCGCCGAACAAGTTCGAGTCGCTCGCCGCCCACGACGCGATCGTCTTCGGGCATGGCGCGCTCAAGACGCTCGCTGCGTCACTGATGAAGATCGCCAACGACGTGCGCTGGCTCGCATCCGGACCGCGTTGTGGCATCGGCGAGCTGTCGATTCCGGAAAACGAACCGGGCAGCTCGATCATGCCTGGCAAGGTCAACCCCACACAATCCGAAGCCATGACCATGTTGTGTGCTCAGATCTTCGGCAACGACGTGGCCGTGAACTTCGGCGGTGCGAGCGGCAACTTCGAGCTGAACGTGTTCAAGCCTCTCTTGGCGCACAACTTCTTGCAGAGCGCACGGCTGATCGCCGACGGCTGCGACAGCTTCCGCAAGAACTGCGCGGTCGGCATCGAGCCCAACCGGGAGCGTATCCAGCACCACTTGGAAAACTCGCTCATGCTGGTAACAGCGTTGAACCCACACATCGGTTACGACAACGCCGCCAAAATCGCGAAAAAAGCCCACAAAGAGGGCACGACCCTGCGCCAAGCCGCGGAGGCCTTGGGCCTCGTTTCGGCCGAGGATTTCGGCCGCTTCGTGCGGCCCGAAGAGATGATCGGGCCAAAAAACTAGGCAAACCACAGCGCAACGGTTCCGCGCGTCGGTACACCCCTGTGGATCGCTGGAAGGGAGCACTACACTCGAGGCATGCCCGAGCCCTTTCCAATCGAAGCCAAGTGGCCGATCGTCGACCGCTCCAAAATACAGCTCTTCTCCTTGCCCACACCGAACGGCGTCAAGGTGTCCGTCGCGTTGGAAGAGCTCGGATTACCGTACGAGCCGCACTTAGTGCACATCGGGAAGAACGAGCAGTTCACGCCCGAGTTCATTTCAGTCAGTCCGAACTCGAAGATCCCGGCGATCTTGGATCCGAACGGGCCGGGCAACCAACCGCTGGCACTGATGGAGTCCGGAGCGATTCTGATCTATCTGGCGGAAAAGACGGGGCGCTTGATCCCGAGCCAGCCCGCGCGGCGCTTGCACTGCCTGCAGTGGCTGTTCTTTCAGGTTGGGCACATCGGCCCGATGTTTGGCCAGTTCGGCCACTTCTTCAAATATGCAGTCGACAAGTGCAAGGACCCGTACCCCATCGAGCGCTACACGAATGAAGCCAAGCGCTTGCTCGGTGTGCTCGATCGACAACTGAGTGACAGAGAATTTCTGGTCGAAGAATATTCGATCGCCGATATCGCGACGTTCCCATGGGTGAACGCTCTGGGCGCCGCCGGTTACGGAGCGGAGGCAATCTTGCCGATCAGCGACCATCCGCACGTCGAAGCTTGGCTCGCGCGCTGCAAAGCCCGCCCCGCGTACGAGCGCGGAAAAGACGTCCCTTCGGTGAAATAGAGAGCCGCACTGAGGGTGCGAGAGCTCGATCTCGCTAGCAATCCGGTCGCGCAAACGTTGGGAGACGGACGAGGAAGATCAGCACTCAGTTGAACGAGCTTGCGCTGACCGTAACGCCGCTCGTGCCGTCCGTTTGGCTCTGTGCTTGCACGTAGACGCCCGGGTGCTTCGCGGACTGCTGCACGTCACCCGCATCCGAGTTGCCGGTGAAGCTGGTTTGGTCGATCTTGAGATTGCCTTTCAAGTCGTCGACGACCTGAAATATTGCGCCGGAACCGAGCTCATTGGCTTGGTTGTTCTCGAACTGCGAGCCGCACACGCTCAGCGTGTAGCCGTTGCCGTCATTGTAAATCGCGCCGCCGAGCCCGCCGCCCTCTGTACCGCTGCGCGCCGGGTTCTCACCGTGACCGGTGGCCGAGTTGTTCTTGAAGACACTATTCAGGATCGTCCACGAAGTGCCGATGCTGCCGAGCGCGCCACCATTGACCCCGGAATTGCTCTCGAAGTCGCAGTTCACGAGGTAGACAGTGCCCGGCGTGCTCATGTTCGTCGTGTAGATCGCGCCGCCCGCGAGGTCTTGCACGAGCTGCCCTGCGGCGTTG
>DATHOI010000219.1:0-4335 GCA_035485095.1 Polyangiaceae bacterium
CGCTCGGTCTCGATGGGCTTCATCTTCATCCCGATCAGCATGTTGGCTTTGTCCGATTTGCCGAACCAGATCCGCGGCAACGCCACCGGTCTGTTCAATCTCACACGCGAGCTCGGTGGCTCGATCGGCACCGCCTGGATGGGCCTGCTCGTCGATCGCGGCAGCAAGATCCACGCTTCCTATCTGCGTGAGGCGATCTACCCGGAGAATCCGATCGTTCAGGAACGCATCGCTGCAATCCGCGGCTCGCTCGGGCAGCAAACCTTCATGTCCGACCTCGTGCCCGAGACGATCCTCGAGCTCAAGGTGCGGCTGCAAGCATTGATCCTCAGTTTCAACGAGGGCTTCGCGCGGGTGACGGTCTTATTTTTGGCCTCGCTCGTCTTGGTGTTTTTCCTCAAGCGCCCGCGGCCCGGTGGCGCCGCGCCCGCCGACGCGCACTAACTGATCTGCTACGCTTGGCGCATGAATGCGCGCAGCTCCAGGCGTGATGTGCTGCAGGCACTCGCTCTGCCAGCGAGCGCGCTCGTTCTACCAGCGAGTGTGCTCGGGCTCGGCAGCGGCTGTCGCTCGGCTGAAATTCCCGTGCAGCCAACGGCGCGGCGTGACGTGTGTGCCGTCTCCTTCGTGCTCGACGCAGCTCCGACCCTGGAGGGCGCAGGGGTGCACTTGCGGCGTAGCATCGGTTCGCGCGCGTTGTCAGTGCTCGATCCATTCCTGCTCCTGGACGAGATTCACAGTGATCGCGTCGAGGACTACGTGAAGGGGTTTCCGACTCACCCCCACCGCGGCTTCGAAACAGTGACCTACATGATCAGCGGCGTGATGCAGCACCGTGACAGCCTCGGTCAAGGTGGCGCGCTCGCCGCGGGCAGCGCGCAATGGATGACCGCGGGCCACGGCATCGTGCACTCGGAGATGCCCAACCCCGACGGCAACGTGTTTTGGGGTCTCCAGTTGTGGGTGAATTTGCCGCGCGCCGACAAGCTGATGCGTCCGCGCTACCAGAACATTGCGCCGGATCGCATTCCGGAGCTCAGCGTGGCCGGCGCTCCAGTGCGTCTGGTCGCTGGCGAGCTTGCCAGCGAGCGCGGCCCGGTCGACGGCATCAGCGTCGCGCCGACTTTGCTCGACGTGCGCCTGCCGCCCGGAGGTCGCTTCGAGCACGAGCTGCCGCGCGATCACACCGTGTTTGCGTACGTACTCGAAGGCACCGCCGAGCTGGGCGCGTCACTGCAAGCCGTGAATGCTGGACAAATAGCGGTATTTAGCCCTGGTCGGGTGCTCGCCACGCGCAGCTCGACGGGCGCGCGTTTGCTGCTCGTCGCGGGGCGAAAGCTCGGCGAGCCCGTGGCCCGGCGTGGGCCGTTCGTGATGAACACCGAGGCCGAGCTCGACCAAGCCGTTGAAGACTATCAGAACGGCACGCTCGTCAGCGGTTGACTCGCGACGAGCCGAGCTCGACGATGAGCTCACGCGTCACGTCGGGCCACGCCGTTTCAGCGCTGCTCGCGCCACGCACAGTCACGCTCGGACCTGCGCCCGTTGCGCCTTCTGCGCGTAGCAGTGCGCGCGCGCCATGACGGGTACACGTGAAGCGCACGCGCCCTGCGCCCGAAGGCGGATGCACGATGCACTCGAGCGTCGCGCCGTCCTCGATTTCACACAGCTGCAGTTTGAGCTCGCGCGTGAAGTCGTAGTCCGGCCGGTCGCTGCGTGTGCCGAGCGCGAGCAACGTATTGGGGCGCACGAACAGCGGAATGCGCTCGAAGCCAATGCCGCGTTCCTCCCGCCAAGTACCGCCTTGAACGCGCTCGCCCGTGAACCAATCCAGCCAGATTCCTGCGGGTATGTAGTAACGCACGTTGCCGGCGTCGTTGAAGATGGGTGCTACCAAGAGCGCACCACCCAGCATGTACTGCTGATCGAGATACAGCGTTGCTGGGTCTTCCGGGAACTCGAATGACATCGCACGCAGTAGGGGCGCGCCCGTTTCGGTGGCCTCGTGCGCGGCGCGCCACAAGTACGGCATCAGCTCGTGCTTGAGCTCGGTGAACGCGCGCAACACCGTCACCGACTCCTCATCGAACAACCAGGGCACGCGATAACTGTGGGAGCCGTGTAGCCGGCTGTGGCTGGAGAGCAACCCGAACGCGACCCAGCGCTTGTACAGCGCGGGTGTCGCCGTGGCGTTGAAGCCGCTGATGTCGTGGCTCCAAAACGCGCCGCCCGATTGCCCGAACGACAAGCCGCCGCGCAGCGTTTCGGCCATTGACGTCCACGTCGCGTCGCAGTCCCCACCCCAGTGCACCGGAAATTTCTGGCAGCCAGCGGTCGCCGAGCGCGCGAACACCGCGGCTTGCTCCTTGCCATGAAACTCCTCGAGCAGGCCGAATACGGCTTCATTGTACAAATACGAGTAGTAGTTGTGCATGCGACCGCCGTCCGAGCCGTCGTGGTAGACCGCGTCTTCCGGGATGCGCTCGCCGAAGTCGGTCTTGAAGCAGTCCACCCCCATCTCCAAGAGCGCGCCGAGCTTGCCCAAGTACCAGGCCTTGGCCTCTGGATTCGTGAAGTCGACCAGCGCGATGCCGGGTTGCCAGTCGTCGCGCTGATACACCTGGCCGTTTTTATGCTTCAAGAAGTAGCCTTGGTCGCGGCCTTCCGCGAACAAACTGGAGAGCTCGGCGATGTATGGATTGATCCAAACGCAGATCTTCAAGCCGCGCGCTTTCAGACGCGCCAGCATGCCGCGCGGGTCCTTGAATTTCGCAGGGTCCCATTCGAAATCGCACCAATGGTGCTCGCGCATCCACAAGCAGTCGAAGTGGAAGACGGATAGCGGAATGTTGCGCTCGAACATGCCGTCGATCATGCTGCCCACGATCTTTTCGTCGTAGTCGGTCAGGAAGGACGTGCTCAGCCACAAGCCAAAAGTCCAAACTGGTGGCAGCGCCGGGCGCCCGGAAAGCCGCGTGTACTTTTCGAGCACACCCTTGGGGGTTGGGCCGCTCAGCACGTAGTAGTCGAGCTCATGGTCCGGCACGCTGAATTGCACCGCCGCAACGCGCTCCGTCGCGACTTCGAAATCGACGCGCCCCGGATGATTGACGAACACGCCGTGCCCCTTGCTCGTCAAATAGAGCGGCACGCTCTTGTATGAAAGGTCGGTTTCAGTGCCCGGATCCTCGTTCCAAATCGAGAGCGACTGACCGTTTTTTGCGAGCGCCGCAAAGCGTTCGCCGAAGCCGTACACGCACTCGCCCACGTCGAGGGACAAGCGTTGCATCACGTGGTCACGTTCGCGCGCCACGTTCATCACGCCGAGCGCGTTGGGGCGACTCTCACACACGAGCTCCCCGTTGCGGACGAACTTGAACGAGAACGGACGCTTCGTGACGATGACCTCGAGCTCGCCCGAGCGGAACGAAAGCGTGTCGCCCTGATCGGCGATGCGAGAAGCGCTCGAGCGGTAGTCGAGCGGGAACACGGGTCGCCCCGGTGTGCGGCCGAGCTGATGGCTCACGCGCACGCGCACGGCGTCTGCCATCGGCGCCGAGAGCCGAACTACGATCGCGTAGTTGTTGATGTTCGACTTGGGGTCCGAACGATCCACGCAGGTCAGCACGAGCTCGCCGTTCTCCGCGCGGTGCTCATGCACACGCACTGCGTAGACCGGCCTGACGCCCTCGCGCATGGTCCAAACGCCCGTACTAAACTTCATGCGCCGCAGGATAGCGCGCGCGCCACAACAGCAGCGCCGAGCCGCTGGTTTCAGGCGATTCTTGATGGTCGTGCTGTGCGTCGCGTGGCGTCGAAGCCTTCGGCGTCGCGCCGCGGCTCAGCGCGCGTGGGTCGGCTCACTGCTCGCAGCCGGTCTGAACCATGCAATTGCGGCCAGCCATCGTGTCCGCGCAGGACGCCGAAGGCTGTGCCGCACAACGCCGTCTCGCGTGGCCATCTCAAACAAAAAAAGACAGCGGCTCGAAGTGAGGGGGACACTCCGAGCCGCTGGATAGAGGAGCAGCGGACTAGGAGCGAGGGGAGCACTCCTAGCCGCTGGCTAGTAGGAGCCGGCGACGCGCAATTCGGAACGGGCGGAGGGGGGGCGCCCGGGCGTCGCCAGGCAAACTCTTCTATTGCAGGCTGCATGCCACCGGTCGTCGCGTCGCGACTGGCCCAAAAATCGCGGCAAATCATCAATTACAGACGTGCACGCGGTCTCGTTTTGATTCGCGCGAGACGAGCCCGCGTATCGCTTCGAGAATCGAACTTCAAGCTCGCAGCTCAGCGTCAGTCGCGGGTGGCGTTAGTCGCGGGTGGCGTTAGTCGCGG
>DATHOI010000220.1:0-9256 GCA_035485095.1 Polyangiaceae bacterium
ACCACGGCGTCGTCACGAGTACGCTCGCGACGAACGCGGTCACGACGAGCGCGTAGCGTGGCAGGCGTGGGGTCATCGCTTCGGGCGAGCGCACGAGCCAACCTGCGACGATTGGCCCGAGCATCAGCGAGAGCCAGATGCCGTTGCGGACTGCTCTCAGCTCGAGCATCACGAACGGCGCCACGAGCAGCCAGTCGCCCAGGCGAGCGCGGCGCAGCAGGCCGAGCATCAAAGCTCCGACTAGGATCACCGCTACGTACAGGCCTTCGCTATCCGAGAGGGTAATCGGCCGCCATTCCCGCGCGATCGCCCGCACCGTGGAGCTGTCGAGCAAGCTGCGCACGTAGCCGAAGATCGCCAGGCCGCGCGGGTTCGCTATTGGAGCGGCGGCGCAGCCGAGCGCCGTCCACACGAGCGGGCGCAGCGCGACTCGGGCATCGAGCCAGGCGGCGGCCAGCGTGAGCAAAACGAGCACTAAGCCGAGCGGGAAGCTGCCGTGCAGATTGGCCCACGCCACCATGAGCAGTGGTAGTAGCCACAGTGGCGCGCGCGTATCTTTGCGATAGGCCGCGAGCACATAGACGAACCCCGCGAAGAGCGGCACCGCGAAGGCCTGCGGGCGCATGGCCCAACCTCGCCAGGCAATCGGCGCCAGCACGAGCTGCACGATGCAGGCGAGGGCAAAGCTTGCCCCGCGCCGCATCGCGGCTGACACGGCGAGCGCCTCGGCCCCGATCATGATCACGAAGTCGCAGGCAAGAAGTCCCGCGAGCCCGGTGCTGGCGTGGGCGGCGAACATGGCCAGCTGCGCGAGCCAAGGTTGGTCGAAATAGGGGCTGCCAAAGCGCGTGTATGAGAAGGCATCACTGCGCGGCACGGCGTGCGCCCCCGCGATGACGCGGCCCATGCCCAGGTGCCACCACAGATCTTCCGAGCGAATCGGTTCGCCCATGGACTTCAGCGCCACCTCGAATGCGAGCGGCAACGCTGCAAGGCACGCCAAACGGGCGAGGTGTTTGCGCACCCAGGCGCGAGTACAGACACAGACTCGCTGGATTGTCCTAGCCGCAAACCTTTCCAATGATTTTTGGGGCATGCGTCCTCGCTAGCCTAGGCGCAACCTATCCGTGGTTCCAGCGCGCCCTTCGTCTCGAGTCAATGCGGCTTCGATGGCGACCATCTTCATCAAGAAGGCTTGGTCGCGTCGGCGCTGGACATTCGCCCGGCCAGCCCACGCGACCGCCGGAGACAGTCGACGCCTCAAGGCGGTCGGTTCTTCCCGGAGCAATCGGTCGAGGGCGGGCTTGAAGCCTAGCGGCTCATCAACGGATCCCACACGTATCCAAGATTCAGCTTTGCGACCAAGTCACTGCTCGCAGTGCTTAAGCCTTCACCCACGCCGAAATTCACTTCGACACGGGGTAGAGAAATCAGATCAAAGGTTTCGTACACGTACTCATCTTCGGCGGACCAGGGCAACGGATGGTGAATCGGGCCGAGCCCCGCGTAGTACTCGAGCCCGAGCGCAATCGGGCCGAGCTTGCGCTTTGCCATGACGCAGGGCTCGAACTCGGGGCCTTGTCCAAACTCTCCGCTTGCGAACGAGAAATCCAGGATAGGATTGGCCGCGAATAGCCAATGCTCGTCCTCCCACGCGGCGATGGGACGGACTTCGCCGCCGTACCGACCAGGATCGTACGCACGAGGCGAGATCGAGAACTCGAAATTTACGCCCAAACGAACTCGATCGTACCAACCGGGCGGCGTGACGAACTTCGAGCGCAATTTTACGCCCGCGTAGTCGAATTCACCGTCCGCGCGCAGTGCGGTTTGAAAATACGCACCCAGCTCCCAGAAGTCGAACACTCCGAACGAAGGCTCGAGCGTGAATGTCGTGCGGTGATTGGCGGGGAGCTCGGGTGGTGTGGCAGCCGTCGCGCCCGAGAGCACGTGATCGACGTGCAGCTCCAACCCCGGCGCCCGCGCCGAATTCGCGGTTCCGTCATAAACCTGAATCTCGAATGCGTCGATCGCGCGAGCAGGTTGCGTGATCAAAACGCCTAGCGCACCCGCGCGGAGCACGAGACGACGAAGCGAGCCGCACCGCATGCCCGGAACGCTACGCCGAGTAGAACGCTCGAGCCACTAGTCGGTTAGCGTGCGCGACGAAACGGAAGCGAGAGTATTTTGAAGATCTTGCGCGTTGCGGAGTGTAGGAGCGCCTTCAGTTCTATGCAGCCCGAGTGGCGGAACCGCCACAGTGCTCGGTCGGCTTGCTTTCCATCGCGTTGCGGGGCTCCGCCATCGCTACTCGAGGGCGGCTCGATCACTTTTCAACAAGACAGCCATGCGCGAGGTCGGTGCACGTACTGCTAAGCGGAGATGCACCGTGAATCCCGTTGCCGTTCTCCGCGATCGTAAAGTCCTTCAATGTGTTGGCGCAGGAGGCGCCCCTTGACGCCCCCAGCGGACGCACCGACTGTTTCGCTGACTCGAGAGCAGCTTCCGGCCGATACCAAAGCGGTGTCAGGGCTCTGGGCACACGCTTCGCGGTCGCGGTCGCATGGATAAGAAGAGCCTCGTTTCGATTGCAGGTAACCCCGCGGAGCAGTGGGCAACGGCTCCGTTGAGTGGGGTCAGCGCACCGAGTGCCGTCACCTTTTGCGCCGCCCACGGCATCAGTGACCCTCGGTCCTCGCCGATCCCAATTTACGCGCGTTGGGGAGTGGCTCTGCTGAACGACAGTAGGGACGGGGCGTTTGTCGGATTGATGATCGAGTGTGCCATCGCCTGTTCCTGTGGTGTCGGGTTGTGGCTGTCTCATCTGCCAATGTTGATCGTCGGACCCTTGTACTGGGCGGCGCTGTTCGGTTGGGTCTTCGACCGATTCACGCTGATGTTGCACTGCACGTCGCACCGCCCGCTCTTTCGCCGGCAGTATCGGACGCTCAATCACGTCATCCCCTGGTTGCTTGGGCCGTTCTTCGGGCAGACGCCGAACACGTATTTCGCACATCACATCGCGATGCACCATCGTGAGGAGAATCTCGCTCAAGACCTGAGCACCACGATCTCGTTCCGCAGAGATGGCTTTCAGGATTGGCTTCGCTATTACTCACGCTTCATGTTCTTGGGCTTGTTCGATTTGGCGTCGTATCTGACGAATCGCAGGCGCTTCAAGGTATTGAAGAGCGTGCTGATCGGGGAAGGCTGCTATTGGAGCGTCATGCTGCTCTTGGTCATATTGCGGCCGGCAGCGACCTTCGTGGTTTTTTTGGGGCCGCTGTTGTTCATTCGCACGCTGATGATGATCGGGAACTGGGGCCAGCACGCCTTCGTTTGTCCGGAGCAGCCCGACAACGCGTACCGCGCCAGCATTGTTTGCGTGAACACGCGCTATAACCGGCGTTGCTTCAACGACGGATATCATATCCTCCACCACCTGCAGCCTCGTTGCCATTGGAGCGACCATGCACGCGAATTCGAGCGCGACTTGGTGACGTACGGTCTGAATGACGCGATTGTCTTCGACGGCTTGGATTTCTTCCAAGTTTGGTCGTGTTTAATGCTCCATCGCTGGCACGTCCTGGCGCGTCACTTCGTGCAGCTCCCCGGTGCGCCCGCGCGGTCGACCGAAGAAATCATCGTTCTCCTGCGCGCGCGTGTGGCTGCGAGCTCGGCACCCAGCGCGGGCCGCGAACTCTAATCCTCGTCGAGCGAGCCTCGTTCGCTCGGTCATCGCGTTCAGCATGACCGCGGCTCGCGGGATTTAGGAGAAATTGTTTCGCGCTCGGTGCCAAAGACTCGATCCCAGACGAGATTCGACACCGCGAAGCGCGAAGCCGAATCCTTGAAGTGGTGAAGCATGTGGTTGCGCTTCAGGCGACGCCCGTAGCTGCTACGCGGCACGCCGTGATGCAGCCAGAAGTGCGTGAGATCGTAGAACAGGTATCCAGCGACGAAGCCCGCGTGCAGTGCCCAGCCAAAGCGCTCGAATCCCAGCAGAAATAGGCCTAGAAACCCAAAATAGAGCGGGATGCTCGCGCCTGGCGGCATGATCAAGCGGTACCTGTCTAGGGGCCAGCGATGGTGCACACCATGCAACAAGAAGTGTAACCGCTTGCCCCAAGCGGTCGGGCTCTGCCAGTGGAAGACCAAGCGATGTAGCCAATACTCGGCGAGCGTCCAGAACGCGAAGCCGAGCATGAATAGCAACGTCGTGGTCAGTGTACTCACGCCGACGCGGAGTAAGCTCTCGAAGAGACCAACGAGCACACCGGGAACATACAAGACCACCACCGCCACGGGGTGACAACGTGAGAAGAAGTCCAGGAAATCACTCTCGAACATGCGAGGTGATTCGGGTGACTCGGTGCGCCGCGACATCACGATCGAATGACGCGCTAGCGCCCTGCGAAGAAGTGACTGATCCGTCGCACGCGTCGGCGCATGAGGCGCGGCAAGCTCAATGCTCTCAGTACGTTGCCGAGCTGCGCGTGTACGAGCGCCTCGCCGAGGTCGCGCAAGTCTCGGTCGAACGGCATCCAATACGGGTCGGGATTGGAACCGCGGTCCACGACCAGTACCTTCGGACGGCAGAACGTGAGCAAAGACCACTCGCTGTTGGCCACACCGTAACCAGTAGCGCGCGTTCCGGACCAGGGCAGCGCGGGTATGGCTCCAGTAAACGAGTGATTGTTGATGTTGACGATGCCAACCTCGAGTCGTCGAGCGATACGCTGCGCGCGCGCCTCGTCGCGGGTCCAGATCGAAGCACCCAGCCCGTACTTTCCGGCGTTGATTTGCCGCACGGCCTCTTCGCTTCCTCTGATTCGCACGATGGCCAATACGGGGCCGAACGTTTCTTCGCGTACGACGTCCATCGACTCGTTACAGTGGTCGAGCAGGGTCGGCGGGTAGCCGAGGCCGCGCATGGTACGGGTGCCGCCACAAGCCAAGCGTGCGCCCTTTCGCAAGGCGTCTGCGACGTGCGCCTCGATGAGCTCGAGTTGCTTGCTGTTGGCGACTGGGTGCACGTCGACGTCATCGGGTCCCGGTCCGGTCCTCAGCTGACTCCAGCTTCGCGTCAGGCGATCGACCAGGTCGTCGGCGATGTCTTCCTCCACGTACGCAATCTCGATAGCTCCGCACGACTGGCCCGAGTTCGACAGGGCCCATTGCGTGATGCCGGCAACGGTGCGGGGCAGTGCACAATCTGATAGGACGAGCGCCGCGTCCTTGCCGCCCATCTCGATGCTCGACGTAATCCCAAGCTCCGCGCAGCGCGTGCGGACCTGAACGCCGGCCCGTGTCGAGCCAGTGAAGACACAGGCGTCGACTCCGGCTTCGAGCAGCGCCGCCCCGACTCGACCATCGCCCAAGACGGCTTGCGCCACGCCAAGCGGCAGCTCGTTGGCAAGATGAGTGATGAACCAAGAGCTCGTGCGCGGCGTGTACTCGGACGGTTTGACGAGCACGGCGTTCCCGCAGAGCAATGCGGGATAAACTGAGCGATACAGCCCCGCTACCGGGTAGTTCCACGGCGCGAGAATGCCGACGACGCCCCGCGGCACGAGGTCGATACGTGCTGATTTTTTCGGAAAGCTGAGCGGGCTCAAGCCGACAGCGCGCGTTTGCGCGCGTTCGAGCAGACGCCGCCATGCCTTGAGTGTTTCGAGCGGACCGAGTGCCTCGGTAAATAGGCCTTCGACGGCGTGCTTGCCCATTTCCTCTTTGGCCAGGGAGAGCACCGTCGAGCGATCGCGTAACATGGCCTTCGCTGCGCGCTCGAGCGCAGCAAAGCGCCGCGACATCGGCCAAGAAGCCCACTCAGGCTGGCCGAGCTTGGCCCAGCGCAGCGCGCTTTCGAGCTCCCGCTGTGTCGATGTCGATACATCCGACGGTGCTTCGCCAGTATTCGCAGAGCGGCGCTTCAACGTTGGGCTGGCGGAGATGCTGTCGCGGTCGCGATTCACCGTCGCGTCAAAAACCATGCTGTCGGTCCATTAGCAGACGAGTCCAAAACAACCCAGACTTCTCGCGCTGCTGATCCGAAATCAGATTCACGACGTCACGCTTTGGTCGCACATGCATCCTTCCGTTGAAGCATTGCCCGCTCGATGCGGATGTCTTCATTTGGGCGACGATTTGTCAGTCGTTGTTCCCAATTCGATCCGGTTCTCCGTTGAACGTAACTCCTGCATCCGAAAAACAAATCGAAACAGTCGCGTTTTATCCCGGTATTTCGCGGTGTAAACGAATGTGTGAAGAGTTCGAGAAGCGCGCCGCCTATTCGAGCACCGTTGCGATACGCGCTCGACGCGCGGACAGATTTCGACGCGCGCTAGTCACGAAATTGAACGATTCCGTCCCGTGAAGTTTCATCGTCGGGCGTCATAACTTTGCCGCACACGTTCTGTGTTACGTGGTAGCTCATCCCTAATTGGTCGCGCGCGCTGTTAGCGCGTCGCCCCATCCGCAATCGGTGCCGCCGAACCGCGTCGTGCAGGAGCGATTTTTGAATCTGTCAGCAGCCAGCGAATTGGTGAGAACAGAATCCGGCTTAGCACGTCGGCGCGCGTTGCTCGCCTTCGCGGAAGCGATCATTCCCGGTTCATCGACTACCCGCGGCGCGGACGAGCGTACGGTCTCGCGCGCCATGGAGTTGCTTGGCGCGCTCTCTCCGCGTGCTGAAGCACCGTTCTTGGCGGCGGTGGCATTGCTCGATCAAATCGCCAGGATTCAAGCCGGAAAACCGTTTCACGCGTTGGATTCGGTCGTTCAGGAGGGGCTGCTCGCTGCGTGGGAAAAGAGCTCTGTTTTGCGTGGCCCGGTGTACGCGCTGTCACTTCTACTGAAGAGCGTGCACTTCGACCGGCCTGATACTGCACATGGCCCGCGGTCTGAGCTGAGGATGGTCGCTCGAGATGACGCGCGTTTGCGGGCTCGAGTGACTCCCGCCGAGCAGTGGCAAGAGGGGGCCGACATCGAGTGTGATGTCGTCGTGATTGGCACAGGTGCGGGCGGCGCGATCGTCGGGCGCGAGCTCGCCGACCGTGGCTATGCCGTCGTGTTCGTGGAAGAGGGGCGCTGGCAACGCAAGGACGACTATCTCGGCGGGTTGATCAACGCTCAAACGCAATACAGTCGCACGGCCGTTGCGCTTGGTACGTCTCCCTTTCCGTTGATGATGGGTAAGCTCGTGGGCGGGTCCACGGCGGTCAACGGTGGGACGTGCTTCCGTACCCCTGCGACAGTCCTCGACGAGTGGTGCGAGCAGCTCGGCACTGACGACCTGTCGCCGAGCAAGATGGCGCCGCGGTTCGAGCATGTGGAAGCGCGGCTGATGGTCTCGGAACCGGAGCGCCGCTTCATCGGGCCGATCGCCGACATGATGGATCGGGGCGCGCAGGCACTCGGCTGGCGCGCGGGACCCATCTCGCGAAACGCGGTGGGCTGTGAAGGGCAGGGCTTTTGCGGCCTGGGTTGCGCGAGTGGCGCTCGGCGAAGCGTCGAGATCTCGTTTCTCCCCGGTGCGATCGAGCGCGGAGCGGTCGTGCTTTCATCCGGCCGCGCGGAAAGCGTGCTGATCGAGCAGGGGAGAGCCGTCGGCGTCGCGGTTCGCGGCGACCGAGGTCGGCAATTGAGCGTGCGCGCCAAGGCCGTGATTGTCGCCGGCGGGTCTATTCCCACGCCCGCGCTGCTGCTCCGTCAGGGGCTCGCCAATTCCAGCGGCCAGCTCGGACGGAACCTGAGCGTGCACCCGAGCGTCGGGGTGGGCGGTTATTTCGACGAGATGATGCAGCCAGACCGCTACATCCCGCAGGCGTACATGGTCGATGAATTCGCCGCGCAAGGGATCATGATCCTCGCGGCTCAGCCGGATCTGAACGTCGCGCACGCTCTCTTCCCGGTCACGGGCCGGCGTTTCATGCGCGCCATGGATTCACTGCCGCACCTCGGCATGCTCGGCGCGATGATTCGCGATCGGAGCCGCGGGCGCGTGTGGTTCGACGTGAAGGGCCAACCCGTGGTCACGTACAATCTGCTGGCGCAAGACGTAGAGCTGCTAAAGCGCGCCATCGTTTACGCGGGAAAGCTGTGCTGGGCGGCGGGGGCCAGACGCTTGCATCTCGGCCTAATCGGCGACGACCCGATCGATACCTATGGGCAGTTCCGGCGCTTCGAGGAACGCCGGGTGCGGGCGTCCGACCTCGCGCTCATCAGCTACCACCCGCTTGGCACTTGCAGAATGGGGCGGGACCGGCGGACGAGCGTCGTCGGCCTCGACCATCAGGCTCATGACGTCCCCGGCTTGTTCGTCGTCGACGGAAGCACCGTCCCTGGGCCCCCCGGCGTCAACCCGCAACTGACGATTATGGCGCTCGCGGTGCGTGCTGCCGAGCAAATCTCACAAAGGCTGATGTAGATGGTTTTCGCCACGAAGATAGAAGACTCGCGCAAGACTACCGCCCCAGGCGGAAGGTCAACGTCTGAGGACTCGTCGCGAGGAAAGCTCGTACATTCACCCTTTCCTGCATTCGCCGGCACGGTGTTGCTCGGCGCAGCGCGGATGCAAACGCTGCGCTGGGACCGAGCACTGACGCGCGTTCGCGAAGAACAAGAGCGCGCCCTCGTAAGTATCGTCCGCCACGCCAAGTCCACAGAATATGGGAGAAAACGCGGCTTCGCTGAGGTCCGCTCGTATCGTGACTTTGCTGGCCGAGTGCCAATTGGCGACTACGACACGTTCTCTCCTTACATCGAACGAATGCGCCAGGGGGAAGCCAATCTCCTGGTTCCGGAGTTCGTTCGCTATTTCGGTAACTCGTCGGGTAGCTCGTCGCAGGGCCGCTCGAAGTTTCTTCCGATCACCGAACGGCAGATCGCCCTCCAGCGACGCAGCGGCACCGACGGCCTATCACGAGCCCTGGTGCATCTCGGCGAGGGTCAATTCACCAAAGGCTTCACGCTCGGCCTATTTCCCCCAACGACGATGCGCCCGGAGGGGCCGGTGCTCGTCACCTCCAACCCGGCGTTGATGATCGCTACGCTGCCCGCGGTGGCCAAGCCCGGATACTTGCCGGATGAAGAGTGTCGGCGCATTGCCGATTACGAAGAGAAGCTGACCCGTATCGCCAGCACGTGCTTCGATCACGATGTCCGAGCCTTGGCGGGGACCACGTGTTGGTTCAGCCTGATGTTCCAAAAGCTCCTCGACGAAGCCAAGCGTCGCGGGCGTCGGGCCCGCAGCGTG
>DATHOI010000221.1:0-3906 GCA_035485095.1 Polyangiaceae bacterium
GGGCTGAGACCTGCGGTTGGGGTATTGCCGTCGCTGGCGCCACCGGCCAGACCGATTGAGCTCGGAAACGCGAGACCAGTCGGGTTGCCCGTCGCCGCGGAGAACGTCGAGTCTCCACCCCACTGAATGCCGACATCTCGAATGTAGCTGCTCGTCGCCTCGACGATGCGCGCTTCGACCAGAACCCGCGGAGTCTGCGTGTCGAGGGATCGAGTCAGCTCCTCGATCTGGTTCAAGTTGCCCGCCAGGTCGCGCACGATCATCACGTTCGTGCGATTGTCGACGGCGATCGAGCCGCGCTCGGACAAGAGCGGCCTAGCTCTGTCTTGAAGCTGCTCGGCTTGCGCGTAGCTCACCGGGATCAGACGAGTTTCGACCGGCGCGAGCTTCACCTCCTGCAATCGGCGTGCGATCTGCAGCTCGCGCTCCTTCTCCAAATCCGCAAGCGGCGCGACGCGCAACATGTTGCCATGCTGCACGACACCGAGGCCTTTGGCCTGAAGCACCACGTCGAGCGCTTGGTCCCAAGGCACGTTGCGCATGCGGATGGTGACCGTGCCTTGCACGTTGTCGGCGGTAACGATGTTGACCTGACCCACGTCGGCCAACAGGCGCAGCACGTTGTGCACGTCCGCGTCTTTGAGATCTAGATCGATGCGGCGGCCCGTGAACGCGCGCTTGGTCTGCCCGAGCAAATTCGGCGCGAACGCACTGGCTTCCGCCGGTACGGAAGCGGTCTCGACACCGCCGAGCTTGCCCAGCTTCGGCGCGGGCTCCGAACCGTCTCGAACCTCCGGGATGTCGTCGTCTTGGACCTGACTTTCGACGTGCACGGTGCGCGCACGGCGCGCGACGCCGCCGTCGAGGCCAACGCCGGTCATCGACGAGGGCAACGCGCCCGGCTTGGCAAACGACCAAACCAACGTGTTGCCGCGCGACGAAACACGAGCCTTCGCGACCTTGTCGCCTTCGGTCTGAATCACCACCGACTTCGTGTCCTTCTCGGCCACGAAGCTGGAGATCGAGTTGAGCTCGCCGCTGAAGGCCGAGACGTCGAGCGTACGCGTCAACGCGGGGCTCAGCGTGGTGCTGGAGAGAACGAGCGTATTCGTGCCGGGCGACGGGCTGGCTTGGCGATATTCCGGGATCCCGGTCAGCTCGATGAGCACGCGGTCTTCGACGTCGGAGTGCTCGAAGCGCACGTCCTTGACCTGCGACGCTTGAGCCGGCGCATTCGATTTCGCCGAGGCCGAACGTGGAGTGGAAAGGTCTGCCTGATTTTTGGCGAGCGCGATCACGAGATCCGTGCCATCGACGATCACCGAGTACTTGGCCTGCTCGAGTAACGTGACCAGCAAGCGAGTGGTGGACTTGCCAGCGCTCTGGAAGGCTTGGGTCATGACGCCACCGACCACGCCTAGGCGTTCGGTGAGGGCCGTCGGTGCGCCCTTCAAATCTGCGTCGGGCACGTCCACTATCAAGCGCAGGCCGTTGCGCTCGAGCCGCGCGGTGAACGCGGGGATCTCGCTGAAACCAACCACGATGCGCACGACCTCGCGATCGGCATCGCGAACCATGCGCACCGAGGTGGCGTGATTCGCTCGCTCTTCGGCCTCCGCCCGATTAGGGACGGCAAGGGCCGTGAGCAGGGCGAGCAGCGATGTCGCCGCAAGAGTTCGGGACGAAGTCCGCCTCATAATATGGCTCCGATTCTTCGGGAGCATAGCTCCCGGCCCAGGCAGTGAAGTGCGCATCCCCCGGGCGCCTCACCTTCGGGCTTTGGGGCCCCAACCCCAAAGCGATTATCGGGAAGTGAGCTTTTATTGCGTTTTAGAGCATTCACGACGGTTCGACTCGAAGCGTATCTGCTTGTGATGGATGCGAACAAATAACGGGACACGATGGCAGCGCTTCACTAATTGAGATCCACAAAGTTGACTTTTGTCGCGCGGTGACTCCAGACAAAGCACTGCCTTGCCTGGGCCTCCCGGCCCGATCATCCCCGTTGCGACCTGACGCCTCGAAGAGGCGGCTACTACTTCTTGGGCTCGCCGTCGGAGTCTTCTTCTTCGGGGCGAAGCGGAATCACGCGCGTAGCGCTCGGAACATCCGGATTCGAAGGATCTTCACGCACCAGCACCACGTCGCCGGGCCGAATTCTGTCGACCCGCCAATTGATCTCGTACGTGGTGCCAGACTGTCCGGCGCCCTGCACCACGTCGGCGCGACCAACGAATTGCCCACGTTGGATCACGAAGCCCTTGCCCGTCGGGTCGACCAGCATGGCCTTCGCTGGCTCGGCGCGCGTGACGATGCCGATCAGCTTCAACTCGTCGAGCGCGTACTGGCCCAGGATGACCTCACGCTGCGAGTGAACGTGCGCCTTCGATTCCTCCACGAATTTCGCGGCGAAGGAACGAAATGGATCGCGTGACCGCTCGTTCTCGGAAAATTCGGTCTCCTGAATGTCCACCTTTGCGGGCAGCGCATCGGCGCTGGCAGAAGGAGCTGTAGAACCGGCGGAGACCGGCGTTGCCGCGCCCGGAGCGGCGCCCGGCGGCACCGCCGCCGAGGAGGCCTGCCCTTTGCTCACGACCGGAGGATCACCGCAGCCGAGAATCGCAATTGAAAGCAACCAAGCGTGGCGGGCGCTCACGGGGTACCTCCGATCGCTGCGCCGCGCTTGTCTGCAGGGTTGACGGCCTTCTTTTCGTCGAGGGCACGGAAGGCGGTCGCCAAAGCTTCCGTCTTCACGACCACGTCGTCCCCCTGGACTCGCGGGTCGGTGAGCGAAATATTTTCCATGTTGATGATGCGATCGAGCTGACCGACGCCATAAAAGAACTTAGCGACTTGGTGGTAGCGACCGACCAGCGACACCTTCATGGGCACGCGCGAGTAGAATTGCTCCGGAACTTCGGACTGCGGCGACCACGCCGTGAGCGAGATGCCCGACACGTTGGCCACCGTCTGCACTGCGCTCAGGAAGGCGGGGTACTCCGTGTCGACCGGCAAGACCTTGTTCAAGTCGCGCTGGCGTTGCTGACGGTCGGCCAGCTCGGCCAGGTCCTTTTGATAGGCAAATTCGTTCTTGCGCGCGTCGGCCAGCTCGTTGCGCAGCGTTTGCTCTTGCCCGTGCGCGGCTTTGATCGAGCTGTCGATATCGCCGTAAAACACCACGAAATAAGCGACTCCGACCAAGGCGAGGACACCCGCGCCGACACCGATCTTCGCGATCAGCGGGAGCTTTGCCAACACCGACGTTTGGCGCGCCATTAGTATTTCACCTTTGCTTCGAGTGCGAAGCTCACGACCTCGAGATGGGTCACAGAATCCACTTGGCGACTCGCGGGCAGGAGCTGCACGTCCGCAAAGTAGCTGGACAAGTTCATTCGCCGCGCCAGCTCGCTCACGTCCTCGCCGTCTTGGGCAAAGCCTTCGAGCCGCAGCTTACGGTGGTCTTCCACGAATTTGACGAGCCACAGGCGGCGTGCGTCCCATGCCGGATTGAACACGGCGAGCGGGTCATCACGGCGCAGTTGACTCAGGCGATCCGGGTCGACGCTCGGGCCGCGACCTGGCGTGAGTAGCCGTGCCAGCTCCAGCAGAACCGCCGTTGGGCCCGTACGCGCACTCTGCAACTTGCCGATCGCTTCCTCGCGAGCTCGCAATTGCGCGAGCTTTGCCTTCACGTCGGCGTGGTTGGCCACCGCATTCTTCGACTGATCGATTTGCGACTGAAGCTCGGCGTTTTTGTGGCGCTGATCCTTGAGCTGCTCACCCATGTAGCCATGGAACACGAACAGCACCGCGACCTGCGCGAGCATCAGCACCATCACCACGGCGAGCCAGAGCTGGGATGCTTCGCCGCGTTCCGCGCGCCGCTTCTGCGGCATCAAATTGATG
>DATHOI010000222.1:0-10942 GCA_035485095.1 Polyangiaceae bacterium
AAGGACAGTGCCGACGTAGAGCCCACGCCGACCGCGACTCGCTTCCAATCCTCTCCCGAGACGTTGTCGACGACGGCCCAGCTCTGCAATTCTGCCGGCCCCTTCGCGTTCAACTTGAGGCGATAGGTCGGCTTCCACGCCGGGCTCTCGGTCACGTACGAGATGCGTAGATCGTAGTCGCCGGGCTTCGGCAGCTCGACCATGACCGTGGTCGTGCCTTCGGCGTGCTCGAGCGTCGGGAAGGAAATCGGGACCGCGTTGCCCGTCCGAGCATCGGTCACGCTCAGTGACTTCAAGAAATCATCGAGCCGCTCGGCGGGCACCTCGAGCGCAAAACGATCACCGTGCACCGCAGCCCGCCGCTCGAAGTAGGCGACTCCATTTCGGTACACGACCACACGCCCGAGCGCGGCGTCCGTTTGAATCGGGCGCGGCATCGCAGCCGCACAGCCCGAGAGCAAAGTGCCAGCACACACAGCCAACAAGGAAGCCTTGAGAACGAGCGACATGTTCGACCTTTCGAGTTCGAATCCCACGAGAGCGCGTGATGCACGCGCCACCACACAACGCGGACTGCTGCCCCGGGCTTACGGGAGCGCTCGAAAAAACGATCGGTGACTGCCCAGTGACGGACAAACCGCACGATTTTCCGACACTTTTCGGGGGCCGCGGACTCGGCGTACGACAGCACCGAACGGAGTTCCGGGCCGTCGTACTAGTGGTAGCTTCCGGCCGCCCATGCTGGAAACACCCGGAGCGAGCGGAGTTAGCCTCAGTCCACGCGGGCTGAGGCTCGGAGACCGCGAGGTGCCGCTGATCTCCGGCAGTGTTCATTACTTCCGGCTCGACCCGAAAGAGTGGCTCGCAGCGTTGACGGCAGTGCAGAGCTTGGGGATCGAGATCGTCGACCTGTACCTGCCTTGGGGTGTTCACGAGCAGGTCGACGGCAGCTTCGACTTCGGCATCAAGGACCCGCGACTGGACGTCGTGCGGTTCCTGAAACAAGTCCAAAGTCTGGGCATGCTCGCTATCGTGCGACCGGGACCGCACATCAACGCAGAGCTCACCTTCTTCGGTATTCCGGAGCGCGTGATCTGGAACGCTGATTGCCAGGCGCGCTCACCACGCGGCAAGCCCGTCGTGCTCCCGGTTCCGCCGCTGGCCTTCCCGGTACCCAGCTACGCGAGCGAGACTTTTCTGGAGGAGTCCGATCGTTGGCTGGGTGCCGTGGGCGAACAGCTCGCGCCGCTGGTTTGGCCGCAGGGGCCAATCGTGCTCTGCCAAATCGACAACGAAGGCGCGCTCTATTTCCGCGACGGCGTGTACGATCAGGACCATCACCCAGACGCGATCGCGACGTATCGCGCATTCCTAGTGCGCAAATACGGTTCCGTCGCGGCGGTTCGCGAGGTTTTGCACGACCCCGCAGCCGACATCGACACGCTCGTCCCACCCGCACGCCTGTCGGGCAAATCCATGCTCGATCTAGCGCGCCACTTGGACGCGGCGGAAGCTCAGGAGGAGATCCTAGCGCGCGCGTTCTTGCGCATGAAGAGCACGTTGCACCTCGCGGGCCTGCGTGGCGTGCCGACGATGCACAACTTGCCATTCGGTGAAGGTTCGACGCCGCTCGATCCGGAGCGCGTGAATCAAGTCGTCGACCTGCTCGGCCTGGATTATTACCATGTCGCTTCGGAGACGACGCGCGCAGAGATCGCGCGACGCACCGGGGATCTCGCGGTGCGCGCGGGCGCACGCGGCTATGCGCCGTTTGCTTGCGAGCTCGGCGCAGGGTTTCCGCCGTTCTTCCCACCCATCACCGAGGGAGACAGCGCGTTCACGGCGCTCACGGCGCTTGCCTACGGGTTACGCGGTTTCAACGTGTACATGGCGGTCGAGCGCGATCGCTGGATCGGAGCGCCCATCGACCGGCATGGTCGACGCCGACCGTTCGCCGATTTTTGGGAAAGCCTCGTAACGGCGTTGGCGCGCTTGGATTTTTTCGCGCTGCACGTGGAGGCTGCCGTGCACGTCGTGGTGCCGCGCAACGTGCGGCGCTTGGCGCGCGTGCTGCACGCCTTTGGACCGATCACTTTGGCGGCTTTTCACGTCTCCGGCGGAGGCGCAGAACAGGCTTGTTTCGAGGATGATTTCGGAACTGGTAGCCCATTCGCGCTCGACGCCGCGGAGTGGCTACGCAAAGTCGAGGCAGCGCTCGCCGGCGAACGCATTCCGTTCGCCGTAGTAGCCGGTGACCTGACCGAACAAGCGTTGGCGCACGGCAAATGGACGCTCGTCGCCTGCGCTGGCGGCTTGGAGCAGGAGATCAGGAGCTCGCTCGGCGCGGGCATCGCGCGCGGTTGCGCGGTGAGTATCGGGCCGTATCCAGCGGAGCGCGACGCGATCTATCGTCCGCTCCTCGAACCGTTCGTCGTTCCGGTCGTGGCCGGCGTACCGAACTTGTTCGGGCTGGACGAGTCAGCGCTGCGCGCGGCCGTGCGCGCGGCCAAGGACACACTGCACTTACCGAGTCTCGAGTGTTCGCCCGATGCGGCCTTCGTCAGCGTACATCGCGACACCGAAGGCCGAGCGCGAGTGGCGTTTCTGCTCAACCCGTCTGCTCACGCCGTACGCGCAGAGCTGTCACTCCCCGGGATAACACGTGCCGTGGATGCACTCGACGGCGCCGAGTTCCGTGCTAGGGTGCGCTCGCTCGAAGTGCCGCTACCTGCGCGGACAGCTCGCATGTTAGAGCTCTTTTCCTGACTTTTTGCAGCTTTCATGTTGATCGAGATCAATCCGGAGCACCCGGAACCCCGCAAGATCCGCCGAGCGGTCGATGCGCTCGAGGCAGGCGAGGTCATCGCCTACCCGACGGACACGGTCTACGGGCTTGGTTGTGACCTGTTCAACAAGAAGGCCGTCGATCGCCTGTATCAAATCAAAGGGCTCGACCGCTCGCAGATGCTCGCCTTCGTCTGCCAAGATCTAACTGACGTTTCGAAGTACGCCGTCATGCACAATGACGTGTTCCGAGTGCTCAGGCGCTACTTGCCTGGCCCGTACTGTTTCATCTTGGAGGCAACGCGCGAGGTGCCACGCGTCGTGCAGACGTCACGCAAGACAGTCGGTATCCGTGTCCCGAAGCATTCGGTCGCGCTCGCGATCTGCAAGGAGCTCGGCCGCCCGATTATCTCGAGCACGGCAGCACGCCATGGTGAGGACGCGAACCCGGATCCGAGCGAGATCGACGACATGTTCCCTGGCCTCGCCCTGGTGCTCGATGCCGGCCCCGGCGGAACGGTGCCAACGAGCGTGGTGGATCTGACGACGAATCCGGCAAAGGTCGTCCGGCGCGGCGCTGGAGATGTCAGCGTTTTCGAGCGTGGCTGAGTTTCGTTCGGGTGTCCGCGCGAGCCGTTGGCCACCGGCGGGGCGCTGACAGGCCGAAATGCACATAAACATGAGATGAACCGGCAATCCGGCGCGGCCGGAGCCAGTCACATTGGACGCATGCTGAAGCGCGCGTCGTCTTGGGTCTGCCTGGGTTCTCTGTTGCTCGCGGCGTCGTTCGCCTGCTCGGCGGGGTCGAGCGGCAAGAGCGGCGTCAGCGGTACCACTGGCAACACGGGCAGCGGCAACGCGCCCGGCACGGGGGGTTCGCTCGTCTTCGGCAACGGCGGCACGGTCGACATCTCGACCGGCGGCGGCTCGTCCGGCACCAACGAAGACCCACAAACCTGTGCCGACGCGGCGAACAACAAGACTTACGTCGGCTGTGATTTCTGGCCGAGCGTCGTGTACAACCCCGTGTACGAGGTGTTCGACTTCGCCGCGGTCGTCGCGAACGCAGGCACGACACCTGCTGACGTCACCGTATCCCGCAGCACGGGCAGCGTCCAGGTCACGGTGCAGCCGGGCTCGTTGCAGGAGATCAAGTTGCCCTGGGTACCTGAGCTCAAAGGCCCCGCGTTCAATGCGTTGACACAGGGCTCACGACCCACGACGTCCGTGCGCTCGGACGGCGGCGCCTACCATTTGACGAGCACCGTCCCCGTCACCGTCTGGCAATTCAATCCGCTCGAGTATCAGCTGACCGCGAGCGAGCTGATGAGTGAGATGCGCACCTGCGATTACCCGCCCACCGCGTCCAACAGCGACGGGACCAACTGCGAGTCCGTCTCCGCCGACGCGGCCTTGCTCATTCCGAGCACCGCGCTGACCGGCAACTATCGCGTCTCCAGCAAATCTGCGATCCCGATCGGGGCCCCCGACGGCACAGGCGTCTCGGACTCGGCCGGTGGCTTCGAGATCACGGCCACTCAGGACATGACGCACGTCAAAATCCAACTCTCCGACGACCTCGCCGGGGGCACGGGGGTTACCGCCGCCAAGAAAGGTGACGTGGTCGAGTACGACATGAATGCGGGCGACGTGCTCGAGCTGCTCTCGCAGCCCGCGCCATACGCGGACGTACCGCACTCGGACCTATCCGGCTCGGTCATCAACGCCACGAATCCGGTGCAAGTGATCGGCTTCAACCCGCTCACGACGGTGCCGAGCCTGGCAGTCCCGCCCGTGGGCTCGTGTTGCGCAGATCACCTGGAAGAGACCGTTTTGCCCGCAGAGGTCCTCGGCAAACACTACGTGATTGCCTCTCCGAGCACGCACACCGGCAAGAATGCAGGCCACTATTTGCGATTCATGGGTGACTTCGACAACACGACCTTGTTGTACAAACCCGCCGCACCCACCAACGCTCCCGGCACGTTGATGGCAGGACAGATCGTCGAAATCGACGTGACGCCGGGCTTCGAGGTCGAGGCCGACCAGCCCTTCTCACTGACCTCGACCATGAAGAGCGGCACGGTGCAGAACGGCTGCACCGCTGATCCGGACTGCTACATCGGTGATCCAAGCATGACCGATGAAATTGCAGTCGAGCAGTTCCGCAAGGACTACATCTTCCTCGCACCCGCCGACTTTGCTTTCAATTGGGCGGACGTGCTCGTGCCGACAGGCGCCAACGTGACGCTCGACGGCTCTCCACTCAGCGGCACTCCGGAAACAATCGACGACAGTTGGACGGTGATGCGCGTGCCGCTGATGACCGGAAACAGCATGGGCGCGCACAAGCTCGCTTCCGACATGCCGATCGGGCTGCAAGTCATGGGCTATGGTCACGCCACGAGCTACTACTATCCGGGTGGCCTCAATTTGAACTTCATCGCCAGCGTCCCGACGATCAAGTAACGCCCGATCGCACCTCGGAGTCTGCACGCTGCGAGGACGCGCGCCGCACCGCCTGACGTCACCCCGACGCGACGAATCGGGCGGACGGTCGAGGCCGTGAGGGTCGTTCAGGTTGACTACGACCGAGCAGACCTTTTGGCTTTGTCACGACCGGCGTGAACAAATCCGCCCACCGCCGGACACCCATCATCATGCGGCGCGATGCAAAAGTGGGCCAGCCGCGAGACCAGACGGCCTTTCCGGGCATATGGACGGTCTGAGGAACCCTATTTCGCCCGCGCACGTAACAATGGAAGGCGTCTGTACGTTCGAGTCCTAAATCGCCATCATGATTTTTGACTCATTTTTCGCGATCCGCTGCACTTTCTAGGGCCGGTGCTGCTCGGCTCGAGAAAAATGAATACGCGCGGCGCGCTCCGCGTCAAAATGTCAATCCAACATCCGATCGAAATCGTAGATCGCTGACGAGTGCCTCAGCCAAGGAAAACCGTGATGCTGTCCAAGATCCGCTCCGTCTATTTTACCGCCGCTATTTCTGCCGTACTCACGGTCGCTGCCGTCGCGTCGGCAAACTACAAGGCGGACAGTCCCAAGATCCTCGTGCACGCCAAGGGCGCCGGTGGTCTCGCTATCGAAGGCAAGTCATCGAAGTTGATAATCAGCGAGGACGACAAGACGGTGACGTTCAAGACGTTTCTCAACACGATCGACACTGGCATCGGCAAGCGCAACGAGCACATGCAGGAGCGCTTTCAAGCCGACAAATATCCGGACATCACGCTCTCGGTTCCGAAAGACAAGATCGACACCAAAGGCGGCGGTAGCATCGGGGGCACGCTCAAGTTTCACGGCGTGGAGAAACCCGTGACCGTGAAGTACTCCGTCAAGGACAAGCACGTCGAGGCAAGCTTCGCCTTCAACATCAAAGACCACGGCATCACCGACAAGGACGTGTGCGCATTCGGTGTTTGCGCCAAGCCCGACGTCTCGGTCGACGTGGACTTCGGTCTCAAAGAGTGAGCCACGCGCGCCCGTAACACGGGACAGCCGCTCTTCACCCGTTTGGCTCCGCCAGGCGGGTGAAGTCGTTTTGTGGCTTCAGCACGTAGGTAGCGCCGTCCGGGGATTGATCTGGCCCACGGCTGCGGCTATCAAAGCGAAATGACTTTCGTCGTCACGGACAACTGCAAGGGCTGTAGGTTCACGGACTGTGTCGCCGTATGCCCCGTCGATTGCTTTCACGGCGACGACGACATGCTGTACATCGACCCAGCGGAGTGCATCGACTGTGGCGCATGCGTCCCCGAGTGCCCGGTGGAAGCCATTTACGACGAGACGCAGATCCCGGACGACAAAAAGAGCTGGATCGCTATCAACGCCGAGCGCGGCCAGGCGCTGCCCGTGGTCAATGAGCAGGGCGATCCGCTGCCCGGCGCCGAAGAGCGCAAAGAGAAGTTGGGCTTCTAGCCGCCCGGCGGGCGTGGCGCGCTCGCCACGGTTTCAGAACGCGAGCGTCGCTCGCGTTTGAAGTTGAACCCCGGGACGTTGCTTCGTGGTCGGATCCGCAGCGCCCAGGGCGGCGGCGATCACCGAGTCCAGTTGACCGCCTTTGGGGAAGGCGTCGCCGGCCGAGATGGTCAAGTTGCCGTCGGTGCCCGCGTGAAATTCAGCCATGACGTGTGGCGCGTCTGGCGGCAAACCTTCTACGTCGAACGCGGGCGAGGCAGCGTAGCGCTTGGTGCTCAAGCTGAGTGTAACTAAAGAGCCCTCCACCTTCTCGACCTTCACCAACCGATAGGTCACGACGTCCAAGCCGATCACCGAGTCACGCGTCGTGACCATCCAATACGCACCCGTGCCGATAGGCTTGTTCGGGAAGGGCAACGCGAGCACCGACAAGGTGTCGCTAAGCGAGTGAATGGCATCGCGAAATGCCGGGTCGACTCCTTTTGCCGCTTCGAATCGAAAGTTCGACCCCGCGCCGTCCGGCCCCACTTGGTAGTCCACGTGCGAGCCCCTCAACTTCGCAACACCCGCGGCAATCTCTGCGGGAACGCCGGGAGCGTTGATCGTCGCGCCCGTGACCTTGACCACGATGGGCATGCCGCTGGCGGCACCCGCATCCGCGTCTGCCTTCGGCTTTTGAGCCTCGAGCGTCACGGCGAGTGCGATCGGAATCGCACCTTGCCGCGGATCGCTTTGGGTCGCGACCTCGATCGAACCGGAGCGCTTGCTACCCGGCTTGAGAGTCGGGCCGAGCGTGACACGCGGCGCGGCACCATCACTGCCAAGGGTGAGAGTCGCCGGGTTGCCTTTGGCCATCGCTTTGTCGGCTCCGCCGGGCCCGAAGATCCCATTCGGCGGCGGGCCGTCGGCCGCGCCACCCGTCGTGCCAGCCCGCGAAGCAGCCACGGACTCGACGGCGTTCGCCAAATCCGGCTCGTCCACCGCGACCTTGCTCTTACCCGCGTCGTCTGCGGCGGCATCGTCGTGGTGCACCTCGTGCTTTTCGCAGCCCATAGCGAAGGCGCCCAGCAAACCTAGGAGCGAAAGAGCTTCGGTGCACCTCATCATCGGCCTCGTCATGATTGAGCTCGGATTTACTTCGACTCGGCCGAGCTTGGAAGAACCCGAGCGCGAAATTCGGGAGGAATATCCAAACCTCCACCCTGTGCGCTAGAACGGCGGAGGCGAAACAGGTGGCGTAGCACTTTCGTTCCCGGGCGCGGCGCCCGCGTCGGCAGCGCTGCCCGCGTCGGGCTGCGCTTTTGCCGCTCGCGTTTCGTCATCCGGGCCGGCGTCCGCAGCACCGGCCTCGACCCCAGCGTCGGGCTTTGCGACTTCGGTCGGCGCCGTTCCGTCCAGAAACTCCTCCTCGATCGCGTTGTCTTGACCGGGATAGGGCAAGAGCCCAGTGGCCGGGTCGACGTTGACGGTGACGATACTGCTCGGCTTCGGAAACTCGGTGGGCGGTTTCTTGTCGTGCGCGACCTTCATGAAGCTGATCCACGCCGGTAGCGCAGTCGCGGCGCCTGCCTCGCCCCAACCGAGCGGCAGCGCGTCGTCGTAACCGACCCAGACCGCTGCCGCGAGCTCTGTCGAATAACCAACGAACCAGGTGTCCTTGGCGAGGTTCGTCGTGCCCGTCTTTCCCGCAAGCGGGCGACCGAGCGAGCGCGCGCGCTGAGCGGTGCCGTGCTCGACGACGCCGCGCATCAGACTCGTGATGAGGTAGGCCTCGTCGGGGCTCAGCACGCGACGCGTCGGTGGAGAGGCCGACAGCGCCAGCACCTTGCCATCCGGGCCAACGATGCGCGTGACCAGCTTCGGGAGCTCGAACTCACCGCCATTCGCGAACGTCACGTAGGCATTACATAGCTCGATCGGGATCACTTCATACGCACCGAGCGCGAGTGACGGCGTGGGCTGGAGCTCGGTGGTGATGCCGAGCGCATGCGCCCACTCGACGACGTTGGCCGCGCCCACCTCGTCGATCAGCTTGTCGGCGGCGGCGTTGTCGCTCTCTGCGATCGCCGTGCGCACGCTTTCACGGTAGCTCACCAGTTCTTTGCCATTTTTCTTGGTCAAATCCAGCACGCTGGCAGGCGTGAACCGACGCGAATGCAGCGCGTAGCTATACAAAATAGGCTTGAACGAGGAGCCCGGCTGGCGGTGAGCGCGAGTCGCTCGATCGAGACCGCCCGTGATTGCCTCGTAACTACCGATCAACGCTCGCACCTCGCGTGAGCGCACATCGATGGCGACGAGCGCCGACTCCGGACCGAGCTCGAGGCGCAAGGGCACGGGCGGAACGCCGTCCGGAGATCCGACGAGCCCCACGCGCAACGCCGCGCCCACCTTGGCGAAGCCGCTGGGTGGCAAATGCTTCGGGTTGTAGCGTTCCTCGCTTGCCAGCGTAACGCGCCCGAGCACGTCTCCCACTTGCACGTCGAGCGTGCCCTGCGCGTCATCCGTCGCCGTGACTTTGCCGACGTAAATCTTGTTTTGCCGAGGGATGCCCGTCGCGAGCGGCCCCCACAACCTGTGCGCCGCCTGAGTGAAGGGCGGAACGAGCTTCTGGCGTGTCGCGTAGTTGTCGAGGTTGTCACGGACCGCGCGGCGCGCAGCGGCCTGAAGCGCGGGATCGATCGTCGTTTCGATAGTGTACCCACCGTGCACCGCGCTCTCGCCCGCGGCGTCGTCCAGCACCTTTTTGACGTACGAGACGACCTCGGGGGCAAGCTCAGACTCACCGTCCGAGGCCGGCGCGAGCCGAACCTTGGAGGCCTGAGCGAGATCGTGCAGCTCAGGCGTGATGAAGCTCTTCTCCAACATTTGATCGAGCACGTAGCGACGGCGCGCCAGCGCGCGCGCCTCGTCGTGACGTGGCGAATAGCGCTCTGGTGATGCAACCAAGCCCGCAAGCAACGCTGATTCGGCAACATCGAGGTCCTTGGCCTTCTTGCCGAAGTAGTAGCGGGCTGCCTCCTCGATGCCATAGCGGCCGTGCCCCAAATAGATGTAGTTCAGGTAGAGCGAGAAAATCTCGTCCTTGCTGAGCTCCTTTTCCAGCCGACGCGCCAGGATCGTCTCTTTGATCTTGCGCTGGTAGGTGCGCTCGGAGTCGAGCAGCACGTTCTTCACGACTTGTTGCGTGATCGTACTGGCGCCCTGACGCGTGTGCCCAGCCTTCACGTTCGCGAGCAAAGCGCGCAACATGCCGAAGTAGTTGAGCCCCTGGTGTTCATAGAACTGCGCGTCTTCGGCGGCTAAAAACGCCAATTTTGCGTGACTCGGGATCTCGGCAAATGGGATTACCGTGCGCCGCTCGACGAACAGGCTCGCCAAGACCGTGCCGTCGCGGGCAAGCACACGGGTCACCTGCGGCGGCTGATAGTGCGCCCGCAAATCATGCACGTCCGGTAGCCCCGTTTCGAAGTGCCGAATCACCAGCAGCACAGCGACCGCGCTGACTGCTGCCAGCCCGAAGAGCACATAGGCCGTGAGCCGAAGGTAACGGAACACCGTAGCTCGAGAAGGCAAATGCATCAGCGGCCCAGAAGGCGCATCACCACTACGGCTAAAAGGACTCCTGCCACCAAGCACAACGCGGCAACGCCGATCAACAGTCCCGGGCCGCTCGACTTCTTCGCCACGGTCGCTTGATCAGCCGGCGCGTTCGCCGCCAGGCTGGCGCCCGCATTTTCGGGGCGCAGCGAGGGCAACGCTTGCGCGGCTGCGCCGCCAAATGGGCGCAATGCCTCGGCAAATTCAGCCGCACTCTGAAAGCGCTGCTCGGGCTTCTTCGACAGCGCGCGCGCCATCACCTCATCCAATCCCTTCGGAAATTGGCGATCCGCGACGCGCTCACTGAGCGGAATGATCGGCTCGGTGACGTGCTTCTGGATGTACTCCATCGGCGTTTTCGCCGTAAAGGGCAGCTTGCCGGTGAGAAGCTCATACAAGATCACGGCCAGAGAATAGATGTCGCTGCGCGCGTCCAGCGTTCTGCCCTGTGCCTGCTCGGGTGACATGAACTCCGGTGTCCCGAACACCATGCCCTCTTGCGTCAGGATGATCGAGCCGGGTTGCATCTGACGCTCGGTCACTTTGGCCAGCCCGAAATCGAGCACTTTCGGGAAGTCATTGATGCCCCCCTGACGCGCCAAGAAAATATTTTCTGGCTTCA
>DATHOI010000223.1:0-4505 GCA_035485095.1 Polyangiaceae bacterium
AGACACACCATTTCCCGCACAAGTCGCAAAAACCCGTGCTATGCACTCGCCCCTTCGCACCCGTAGCTCAGCTGGATAGAGCATCGGACTACGAATCCGAGGGTCGGAAGTTCGAATCTTCCCGGGTGCGCAAAAGAGGAAAGAGAGCCGACGAGAATCGGCTTTTTTGCTTTGGGGTTGGAAGCTCTCGTGCTCGCTTGGTTACGGCTTGGAGCCGCCTCGGGTCGCAGCAGAAACCGTTGCCCCAGCGGAGGACAGACGGGGGTCGTTGACCGCGGGAAGCTCGGTTCCCCGATTCAGCAGCTCGATGTAGGCCGAGTACCCAAAGAGCATGTTCTTCTTGCGCCCTGTCAACTCGGCAACGATGCCCTGCTCTCGAAGCGCGCTCAAGGTCGAGAGCGCGGTCGGAATCGAAACTGCACTTTCCTTCGCGAGATCTTTCGCACTGGTTATGGGTCGCTTGGCGAGCGCATCCAGCACCCGTAGCGCCGAGCTCGACGATACCTTGAGCTCAGCGCGAATCCGTGTGCGGTCGCTTTCCGCCAGCGCAATCAGTGCTCTGGCAGTCTCGACCGCCTGGTTGGATACCTCGAGCACACCGCGCGCAAAGAACCTGACCCAATATTCCCAATCACCTTCGAAGCGAACGCGTTGCAAACATTCGTAGTACTCCGACCGGTGCTGCTTGAAGTAGAGGCTCAGGTACAGAAACGGCTCGGTCATCACCTGATCGGCCTGGAGAATCAGTGTGATCAGCAGCCGGCCGAGTCTGCCATTACCATCGAAGAACGGATGGATCGTCTCGAATTGTGCGTGTGCGAACGCCGCCTTGAATAGCGTCGGTGCTCTTGCTTCAGTGACGTAGCTACAGAGCGACTCCAACAATTCGGGAACGAGATCCGCAGGGGGGCCAACGTATTCAGCGAGCGATGGCGACGCGCCACCCACCCAGTTTTGTTCCGTGCGCAGTCTCCCCGGAGCGAGGTGAGATCCGCGCCCGGTCTTCATCAGAGTCCAATGAATACTTTGGATCAGCTCGACGTCGATTCGCTTGCCCCGTGACAGCGCATCTAGGCCGAGTTGCATGGCGGCTATGTAGTCGGACACGTCTTCGACATCTGCGAGCGGACCCCCTGGCGTTGCGCCGCTCTCGAATCGCAGGAAGTCGGAGAGCGACGACTGTGTGCCCTCAATTTGCGCGGACAGCACCGCTTCCTTGCGAACATAGAAATAGGTAAAGAGTCTGGGGTTAGGCAAGACAGTGCGAATCCCCTCGAGTCGACCAATGGCTTGGTTCGCGCGTGCGATCAGTTCTTCGTCTTCTGCACCGAGCGAGAGCGGGGGCGATGGCGGTAACTCGTGAGGGACGTACGCTTGGATTCGAACGCCGTCATGGCGCGAGTCGGCCATTCGGCCGCTTCTAGAGGAAGTGAGGGCGCGCATAGGTCGGCGAGTTTAACTTCCACTCTTTCAAATTTAAATAGGTAGGAGAAATTTAATTTAGAAGCCGTCGGATGCGCCCGTAGCTCGAGGACTTTAAAAACTGGCGTCCTAAAGTTAAATTCGCTCATCGAATTTAACTTTAGCGTCGATGGGCGGTTCCGCTCCAGCGGCCGGAAGTGATCCGCGAGTGCGTTCACGAAGCGACCACGACGCCGGCGGGCGCCGCCAATGACAACCGAGAAGGCGGAGCCAAAAATGAGAGCGGCACCGCGATGGCGCATCCCGCGCCTAGCTGAGCCAGCAACAGTGCGGCGCTCAGCGGAACGGCGCCTGCGAAGACGTCGGAACAACGAGGCAAAGCAGGCGATGCGGGAGACGCGCGCGCGAATTTCGGCGTCTTTGCAGGCTGTTAGTTCATGCGACCGACACGAGCGAAGTTCTAAATTCGTCTGCCCGGGTGCGCAACGCTAGAAAAGACCAGTAACTGCTGGCAATTTTGTCGACGAGTGGAAGTCGCGAGCTGCCGCCGTTCCAGTCACGTCTTGGTCGGGAATCGGTATCCGGCAGCCCGAAGCGCACGATTTTGATCAAGAACGACTTCCCGCAACAGGGGCATGGACGGCTGCTCGCCCAGAACATGCCGGACTCCAAACATTCCTTACCTCCTGCGTTGCTCTGCGCCTTTTCAGGCTCTCCGTTCTTAATCCGAGTGAGCCACGCGGATGATCTCGCCGGCAACGAAGCGCTGGTCCCGCTTCCGACCTGTCACTTCGCGTAAAATGCCAGCGTCGACGAGCTTCTTCACGTTGGCCGAAGCAGACGCAGGTGTGACGCCGCCCAATAGCTTTGCAGCATGCGCTAGACTTACGGACGGAAGCTCGAACAGGCCGTCGACTAAGGCGAGGAGCGCAGCGCTGGCGCGCCCCAGTTGTAGACGTTGCCGGTAGTCCTCTCGCAGGTGCAGGAAGGCTTCCGCGCGCTTGATCGACTCCAAAGCCGAGACGTCGACGGCCTCCAAGAAAAAACGGACCCAAGATGCAAAGTCACCGGTCTGACTGACGCGGAGCATGAGGTCCGCATACTGCGTGCGATGACGTTCGAAATAGGGGCTGAGGTAGAGCGTGGGGCCTTCGAGGCAATTAGAGCGTTAGTTTAGTTAAGCACACTAAAAACTAAACTATCCTTCGCCGCAGGTTTAACTCTCTAAACCGGCTCGCAGGCCCGAGCCACGACTTTAGGCCGCTCCAGGAGTCGCGCGGAATCGCGGCTCCTCGGTGCTCAACCCGCCTCTGCGATCTCAAGCCGCAACAAGTGATTTTGGCGGTTTGATCGAGTTCTACAGCGTGCACGCCGTCTCGGGCCAGGCGTCGTCCAATCGTCCATGAGCGTCGTTCTGTTTAGCCCAGGCGATTGCGCTCTCTGATGAAGCGAGCTCGGAGCTCGCGGTAGGCGCGTTGCGCGGACGAGCGATTTTTGCCCAGCAGGCGCGAAGCGGCGCTCAGATTGGGCTCACCGCTCGAGGCGAAGAAGGCGTTCGCGCGTGCGCTGAGCTTCAAGGCTGCGAGCCACTTTCGTTGGGGCAGCGGCAAACCCTGCTCGGCCCGCGCTCGAGCCAGGTCCCGGCGGAGCTCGGCTTCACCTTCGAGCAGTTGCTCCTCGTGCGTCGACGCACGAGCCGCGAACGGTGCGTCTTCGAAGTCCGCAGGAGCCACACGGAGCCGGAAGCTTCGGCGTAACGCGCGCAGCTCACGCTGCATCAGCAGTAGTCCCCATTCCTCGCCGGCCAGTGGCAGCTCGGGCTCGTCCGTAGTTCGGCCTCTCACGGCTTCAATCAAACGCAGCGTGAGGGCATCTCGCACCACCTCGTCGGACAGACCAGGCACGTGCCAGCGTTGGGGATTCGCTCGCTGAAGCTTGCGCAACCTGCGCTGCTACGGCGCGGGCCAGCGCGTGACGCAGCTGGTCTTTCGCGGTGTTTCTTGGCGTAGTACCCCGTCGATCCGACGCGCGTTGTTCGCCGCGTTTCGCGATTTGAAACACGTGCACGAGCTGCGTTTGCTCCTGTCCGAAGCCGGTCGACTCAAGCTCAGACCTGACCACTCCGAGCGGCGAGCCCAATTGGCGGCCCAATTGCAGCCGGAGGCTGGTTTCAGCCCCGAATCGCTCCGAGCACTCGACATTCCCGCGCTCACGCCCAAACGCACGCCTTGCTGCGCGATCTGGGCGGCTACTTCGGTAGCGCCTCAGGGCTCAAGCGCCGACTCCGCCTCGTCTCATAGCTCTGGCTAGCTCCGCGCCGACCCTCAGGGGTGGATCTTCTCGCCCCGCTCGAGCATCGCGACAAATTCGCGGATCTTGCGCTCGCGTGTCTCGGCCTTCTTGGCGGCCTGCACGCGAAACAAGACCGCGTAACGATTGCGTGCCTCGAGCGCTCTGAAGAACGCTGCGGCGCGCGGCGACCGCCCGAGGGCGGCGGCGAGATCGGGAGGAACCGTCGCCGTACTCTGCGACGAATAGGCCGCCTGCCAGCGACCGTCGCGTTTGGCGCGCTCGACTTGTGCGAGCCCCGCTGGTTGCATCTGCTGCGCCGCGATGAGCCTGAGGGCTTTCTCGCGATTGATTTTTGACCAGATACTGCGCGCGCCGCGCGGCACGAATTTGCGCAGCCACGATTTCGCGTCATGAGGTTTGAGTTGGCCATCGATCCAACCCCAAGCGATCGCCACGTCGAGCGCTTGCTGATAGCTGACCGACGGTACCCCCGAAGCCTTCTTCATCAAGCGCAGCCAAATACCGGGCGATGACGCGTGCGCCGCTGCCAGCCAGTCGTTGAATTCTGCACCGCTCTCGAAGGACAAAACCGACAGCTCGCCGGTGGTCACCGCACCGCCGCGAGCGCGCGGTTTCGACGCCGCCTGGCACGGCGCCGTCGTGGATTTTTTGGTTTTCTTAGGGCGCTTCTTGACGGTCATGACTGCGCGCAGCCGGGTCATAGCGACGAATCTAGCGCGGCGCGCGGCGATGCGCTCTGATCGCGAGCACCATGGTCGCAACTCTTCTGC
>DATHOI010000224.1:0-7573 GCA_035485095.1 Polyangiaceae bacterium
TCAGCAGCGGCATGTCGCCGACGATCGGCGGCTGCGCGGTCTTCCCGAGCAATCACATTTTCAATACGCCGATCGACTCTTTCCCGGTGCACGCGAGCTCCGCGACTTTCATGACCACGATCGGGAAACACAACATCCACCTCGACCTCGGGACCTCGGTAGACCAGAGCGCCGACGACTACTACGGCATCCCCTACAATGTCGTGCACGGCACTACGATCCCGTGGCTGAACGCGGCCTACTCCACGACGGACACGGCAGATCTCGATTGGGACCCGACCAGCGAGGCAGACTGTGCGGTGGGCACCGCCCACACCTTCACATCGCCCTGTCTCGCGAGCGCGGCACCGATGCCGCTGTTTCCGATCCCGGCCGCCCCGCTCGTCGAAGGCGGCATCGTGACCGATCCCTCCCAGCCGTACGGTGACCACCACATGCTCCTGCTCGATGCTGACAGTTGTGGTTTGTGGGAGCTCTATCACTCTTACCCCGACGCAAAGGGCGGTTGGGATATCTTCGGCTCCGCGTTCTTCGACCTGAAATCGAACAAACTGCGCCCGGCTGATTGGACGTCCGCCGACGCCGCGGGCTTTCCCATCCTGCCACTATTGCTTCGCGCAGACGAAGCCAGCTCGGGCACCATCACGCATGCCCTACGCTTCACGATCGAGAGCAGCGACATTCGGGCACAGTACACCTGGCCCGCGCGCCACATCACCGGCAGCGACATGTCGATGAACCTGCCGCCCATGGGCCAGGCATTCCGGATCAAATCGAGCTACGCGATCCCGGCCAATTTCAACATGCAATCGCGCGCCATTCTGCAAGCCTTGAAGACCTACGGGCTGTACATCGCGGACGGCGGCTCGGCCCTGTACATTCAGGGCGAACCGAGCGCCAATTGGCAAGACGACACCTTCAGTCAAGTACAGTCGGTGTCGAGTGACGAGTTCGAGGCGGTCGATCTCAGCAGCATCAGCCAGCGCGCCGGCTTCGATCCGAACTCGGCCACCGTGCCCTGAGCCTCGCGCCGCAGGCGACGACACGCACGTCGGCACCAACGCGGTCGGCCGCGCGGTTAGCACTCGCCAAGCCCGACGAGTAGCTTTCGTGCTATCGAACGGCCGTGAAAGCGACCTACCGCCGCGCGCTCCCGGAAGAGATCCCCATCGCTGCCGATGTCTTTTTGGTCAGCCTCGCTGAGCTCGCTCGTAGTCGCGGCTTGCCCATGCCGGCCGGCTACGACCGCGCGGCCGTGGTGCCGGCCTACGAGCACCTGCTCGAGAGCGGCATTTTCGAGCTCGCCGAGCTGGACGGCAAAATCGTCGGGCTTGCGGCAGCGATCGTACGCGGTCCGATCTGGTTTTTGGCCATGTTCTGGGTGCTCCCCGAATTCAAGCTGCAAGGCATCGGCGGTCCACTGCTCGAGCGCGTGCGGCGTATGGGCGAAGCGCAGGGGGCAAGCATTCGGTGCACGTGGTCTTCGATCGATTTTGGGGCGGTCGCCATGTACTTGAAGCACGGCATGCTACCGGGCGGGCCTATCTTCACGTTCGCGGGCCCGGTCCTGCACGCGCCAAGTCACGAAGCCGGGCTACGAGTGAGCGCACTCGACGTGAGCCAGGCGTCGGCCATCGATCACATCGTGCGCGGTACCCCGCGTGCCGAAGACCACGCATTCTGGCAAGCGAGCAACTTGCCCGGATTTCAGGTCGAGATCGACGGCCGAACCATCGGCTACTTCTACGCTAAAGACGGCGTGATCGGACCGGCCGCGTGGTTGCGTGAAGAAGACGGGCCGCCGTTTCTGGCTCGCGCGCTCGAGCACGCTCAGACGCAAGCAACGGACGTCAAATTCGTCACGCTCGGCTGCAATACCACGGCGATCCACGCCGCCACCGCAGCGGGGTTGCGTCTCATTTCTGCGTCGCACTTTCTGCACAGTGATGAGTTCGGCAAGCTCGACCAATATTTGCCGTCGGGGCCCGCGCTGTTCTGAGTCGCGCGAGGCAGCAACTTGGCGACGCGCGCGCGTTCTGGTACTTGTCCGTGCTCTAGGCTCGCATCAAGAAGACTTGGTGATTTGCTCACTCGACCGGAAATCAGGATGAGGACAGCATGAAACGATCTCTCCAGTGCGCATTTGGAACGGTGGCCCTGCTCGTCAGCTCGAGTGCTTGGGCGCAGACTTTCGGTGAAAAAGGCCAACTCGCGATCAGCGCGGAGCGCCTGTTTGGCTTCGTGCACGACAGCTCGACGTACACCGCCAACGGCGTGGACTCGACGACCAAGACCGACTCCTTCACGTTCCTCTCCTCGACTCTCGCGCCAGTACCGTTGCAGGCCGGCAACAACATCGGCGGCATGGCGTACAGCGCGCCCCGCGTTGCAGGCGACTACTTCGTGATTGACCACCTCTCGGTCGGCGCTGCGCTGGGCTATTCGCACATTTCCTTCAGCGTCCCAGCGACCGCCAATGCCGAAGTTTCGACCAGCGGGGACTCATGGACCTTCGCGCCGCGCGCAGGCTACTCGTTCCTATTCAACGACATCGTCGGCATCTGGCCGCGAGCGGGCTTCACGTACCGCACGATCAGCGCTGGGAACAGCAGCAATGACGTCTTCGCGCTCACGATCGAAGCGCCGTTCACCTTCACGGTGATTCCGCACGTCGTCTTCACGGCCGCACCAACCCTGGACATTGGGCTCAGCGGCTCGCAAAACACCAGTGACGGCAATGGCCGCACCGTGTCGAATGATTTTACGGCCACCGAAATCGGCATCCAGACGGCGCTGATCGCCACCATCTGGTGACAGCGGAGTGCGGCGGGCCGCGCCACGAGCGCGGGGCCCGGCCTTTCACTTGACCGGAGTGCTCGTCGCGCAGAAACCGTTGATGCAATCGACCTCCGCACCTGGCACCGGGCAGCAATCGGACGCCGTCGTGCACTTTTCGTATTCCATGGCGCAGCCGGCGGGCTTGCCGCCGCACACGAGCGCGCCGGTGGTGTCCGGGCGGCAGTAGCCGCTACAGCACTCGTCACCGGTCTCGCAGGTGCTGCCATCCTTTGCACACGCGTCGACCACCCAAAAACCGCGCATGTTGCCGGCAGCCAGCTCTTGCCCCGGCAAATAGAAGGCAGGGTGACTCGGATCTTGGCCAGGGGTCCACTTGAGATCGATCGCCGCCACCCACAGCTTCTTCGGGATCGGGTGAGCGCCGCTCGAGCTCTCGTACGGGTCGCCCTGCGCGAGGTTGCCGTACATGCGTCGCGACGTGAACACGACCCACGCATAGCCGCCCGAGACGATCGGATTGACCGTGGGCTCGTAGTTCATGTGATCGTCGTCGGCGTGAACGGTGACGCCGGTCGCTTGCGGCAGATTCATGGTGCCGTTCGCGTCATCGCCGTTCAGTGCGTTGAGCTTCACTGGTTGCGGCATCGAGCCGTCCGAGGGGAAGCCGAGGAACCAGAGCTGAGTCTTGGCCAGCTCCCACGTCGCGAACGGTGAGCTGCCCGCAAAATTGTTTTGAAAGACGATGCCCGTCGAGTCGGGCAGCCACGCTGGCCAACCAGGGATACCGTTCGCGTCGGGGCTCGTGAACAAGCGCTGCAGATTCGAGAACCCGAAGCTCCCGCACGTGGGGGCGCCAGCCGCGACCGTGCCCGGGTCTCCGCAAGCGAAGTCCATCATGTCGAGCGTGTGCCCGTTGCCACCGCCCGGCGCGAGCGTGCCGCTCCAGTAATTGAACGCGACATGCTTGCCGTCGCGCGAGAAAGAAGGCGTCACCGCCTGGGTGATCTGACCATCGAAGCCCGTGCCCGTTTCACCGGAGCCGGTGTCGCGTCGAAATACCTCGGAATTACCGCCATATGCCTCTTGGGTGTGACCAGAGCTCTGCAGCGCGAAGGTGCCGTCCTTCCACAGGCCGGACCACAGGAACTTGCGATTGTTCGTGGTGTTGTCGGGCGCGCTGCCCGTGTAGTCCGAGATCACCGCACCCGCATTGGTGAGATCGTACGAGGATCCTTCCGAGTAGTCGTCGCCCGGTTCTTTGGCGATTTGCGCGAAGAGCGTCGAGCCGTCATCCGAGACGGTGTGGCAGACGATGCATTTGTCCTTCGCGCCGGGCAGCGCGAGCACCGGATCACTGGTCCCTGGTTTGATGGCGAGGATCGCTGCGGCCGCGGGTGCGTTCGGGATCTGGTCGGCCAGCGTCGTCGAATACGAGTTGTAGTACACGGTGCCCTTGAGCGGACCGGACGCAACGACCCAATCCTCCGCTACGGGACCGTAGACGGTCGTCGCGTCGGTGATGCGCACTTCGACGTGGAGCTTGTCGCCACCATTGCCGTTCGTTGCGGCAGCCCAAGCCTTCTGATCGATGTGCTCACGCACGACGTTGGCGCCCGTGTAGAACCCCTGAAAATCGAAATTCGCCTGCGACAGGTGCACGTACACCGCCGTCGACGTGTGCGTGCTTTGCCACTGGAGCAGCGGCGCAAACACTCCGCGCGGCCAAACCGTGCCGTCATACGGGTAGAGCAGCCCAAATTCTCCGGCATTTGCCGGCATTTGCGGCGTACCGAGCAGCAGCGTCTGCGTCGCGTCGTCCACCGGACCACCCGGCGCTTCGCCACCCACGCCACCGATGCCGCCCACCCCGGGCGTGACGGGGGTGGGGTCCCAAGTGCCGCCATTTTGGGTGACGTTGAGCTTGATCGTCACTTGGGTGGTCGCCACGGCTTTGCCGTACAGCGCCGACACGACACCCACGCCGCTGAAGTTACCGTTCGGCACGAAGCTCCCACCGCTCACGTCGAGGGTACCGAGCTCACCGCGATCGATCGACCACACGGCGGGCACTGCCATGCCCCCGCTCATCGCCTGGAAGGGCACCGTGCCCTTGCTGTCCGCGCCGCCGGTCACACTCGTGATCATGCCGTTGGCGATCGTGACGACGAGCACCGGGTTGGCCGGGCTGACGGTGAGATCACTGACCGTGCCGCCTTCTGGGTCGACTCCGCCGCCGTCTGGAAGAATAAAGCCGGTCGTGCCCGCGACGCTGCCGTTGCCGGCAGTACTAGCCCCGGTGCCGCTACTGGCACCGCTGCCGTCGACCATGCTCGTGCCGTTCTTCGAGCTGCAGCCGAGCACGGCGCCGGTCAGCACGACCAACCAGAGCGCGCCACGCGCGCGCGAGATTCCACGAAGATACTTAAAATTCAGGGTTTCGTCGGCAGACACTGACGACAAAGCATTGCGCTGAGAGGCGAGCATGAGCACTCCGCGGTTCGAGGTCGTACTCACATGCGCCCCCCCAGGCGAAAGCGCCCAGAGGACGCGCAGCGGCACTGTCTTGAGGTCTAACCTCCAGAATGCGATCGCGAAAGGAAAATGGCTCAAAGAACCACAGAGAGGAAGGTAGCTGTAGTGCGGAGTGCGCGTTCACGCCGCTGTGCATGGAACTGCGATCACTCGCTCGAGACACGTGGGGCGTTTCAACCCGAATGGGTCTACAAATAGACCCACGCTTTCTACGCGGCGCTGAGCGTCGAGTCCGCTAGGTCGATCAACGGCCCAAGCGCGTCCTCTGCGAAGCCCGCAGCGCGCGCCAAACGGCGAAGCGCCTCGAGCTCGCCGAGCGACATGCCTTGGCTAACCAGTCCGACGACTGCCGCCGCAATCACGCCTTCACGCGCTACACCGGCCGCCGCGAGGTCCGCCCCGACGCGGTCGATCTCTTTCTTGATCTGCTCGCTTTGCGCGACGCTCAGACAGCGATCGAGCATGCCGCCGGCATCCGACTCGCTCGAGACCGCGCCGAGCACCGAGGCCGCGCGCCGAATCGCGTCGCGCTCGGCGTCGTCCACGTCGCCGTCGCACGCGGAGATCAGACAGGCGGCCTCCAAGATGGCGTGCTTCACGGCTGAGGCCGCGCTCTTCTTTTCGACCAGCGACGCGAGCGCCGCTTCGACGTTGCCCGCCGCGAGTCCGGGACGAAAACCTCCTTGCTCGAGATCGCGCTTGTCCTCAGCGAGCGCCTTCTTCATCACCTGACGCGCGCCGACGACGAAGAGCGGCCCCAGAATCTTTCGTCCGAGCGTGGCTGGCGCATCCGCCGACAATTGTACCTCGGTCACTCCGGGCTCGACTTCCACGAAGCGGTGCACCAGCACCATGCCGGCGTTCGTGCCCTCCAAGTAACGGATCACGAGGGAGCCATCAGGCGCGTCTTCGAGCAGCGAGACATCGAATTGCGGCAAGCCGAGGATCCGAAACGTGGTTCTGATCTTGCGCTCGCCCGGAGCAGCTTGTTCCCACTGGTAGTGAATGCTCGGGTGCACGTTGTTTCTGATGTGATGATCGATGTCGCGGTACTGCTCGCGCACGCGAGTCAGCGCGCTCTTGATCCGCAGATTTGCGGTGATCCGAATCGTGTCAGCCATCGCTAGATTTCCCTCCCAGCCAATACGCCCGACCGGCTACCTCGGATCAATGTCAATCAAGCCGGCGCGCAAAATTCCAGAAAAATGCCGAGGTTTTCCGCACGAGATCGAGGACAACCGCGGTGAATGCGCGCTAAGCTCCGCCCACCTTCACGCGAGAGCCATGAAATCGCCTCTTCCCGACTCAGAACGACTGGATCAACTCGCGGACGGCCTGGACGCCGGCTGGGACACGGAGGCCGACCCTCCGGTTTCGCTGAATCCGCATTCGGCTCCCTTGCCTGCCGCGCTCGCTGAGCTCGACGCAGAGTGGGACGTCGCGGTCCCGGCAAAGTCACCGGCGCCAGCACCCGCGCAGCCGCGACCTGCCCAGGCACGCCCAAGCGCGGTTCGACCGAGCCCGGCGCGTCCGAGCCAGACACGCGCGATCACGCAGCCCCTGCCCGCGGGTGCCTCGCCAGTTCACGCGAGTAAGCGCGAGCGTCGTGACGCAGAGCGCAAGCGGCGCGCGCACGAAGCAGAGCAGAAGTCGGCGTCCAAGAAGCAACGCAAGGCCGCCCGGCGCGAAGAAGCGCGCCTAGCCAGCGAACGTACCCGCTTGGCTGAGGAACGAGCTCAAAGCGAGCGGCGCGCACGTGAGGAGGCCAACCTCGCCGGCAAGCGCGCCCAGGCACCGACCAGCAAAAAAGCGGATGGGGAGCGCCAGAAGAGCCCGAAGCGCGTGCCCAAGCGCGTCCGCCATGAGCACGTTCGAAGCGCACGCTCGTCAGCCACGGACGAGGTCGTCGAGAAGAGCAAACCGGCACCCGTCGTGCCGCTCGAGCGCGGCGCCAAGAAGCTCATCGTGCCGCTCTTGATCGCCATTCTGGTGGCGGTCACGCTCGGCTTTGCGCTCAGCCGCGCGCGCTGAGCGCCGGCACCGAAAGAGGCAGAACGGGCCGCCAGCTCAGGTCTTCGTGAGCTGGGTGATGTAGGCGTTCGGTAGACCCATGCTGTGCGTGCCGAAGCTTGCCACGTTCAAGCCAAAGGTCTTGTTTAGGAGAGTGTAGTAGAGATCGCGCACGGGGCGGTCCCCGGGGGTGGGCGCAAACATGATGTGTTGATCCGTGGCGAGCGTGCCG
>DATHOI010000225.1:0-3450 GCA_035485095.1 Polyangiaceae bacterium
GCACGAATTGCGGCTTGGTCAAATCCCAAAAACCCGCTTGGTCCGTGAGGTGCGCGTTCAGCCACAAGCTGAGCGAGGTGCCGAGAATGCCGAACACCAGCATGCGCCGCGGATCGACGCGCGACACCATCCGTCCAATCATGGGCATCACGACGATTTGAATCAGACCCGCGACCAGAAAGATCTTCCCGATGTCGAGCGCCTCGTATCGCATGACCACGCCGCAATACAGCGCGAACAGGAAATTGCCCGCGAAGAGCACCAGGCCGAGCAGAAAATTGATCGCGGTTCCCGCCGAATAACTGGCATTTTTGAAGACGCGCAGATCGACGACCGGGTACTCGGTCTCGAGCTCGTGGACGATGAACGTCGTCAGGCAGACCGCCGCCAAACCGGCCAGCACTTGGATCGAAACCGCGTCCCAGCCGTCGCGGTTGCCCTCCTCGAGCACGTATTGCAGCGACGCCATGCCCACCGCGAGCAGCGCGATCCCGAACGTGTCGATCGGATTTTTCGCCGGCTTGAAGCCGGGTTCTTCGACTACGCGCGTGCACATGATGGCCACCAAAATGCCGAGCGGCACGTTGACCAAGAACACCCAGTGCCAATTCGACCATTCGATCAAGTAGCCGCCGATGGTCGGGCCGAGCAGCGGCCCCGTGACGGCGCCCAGACCGAACAGCGCCGAGGCCATGCCATGCTCTTTGCGCGGGTAGCGAGCGAACAGGATGGCCTGCGCGGTCGGGATGATCGCACCGCCCCCCAACCCTTGCAGGGCTCGGAACAGCACCAGCGAGGTCAGATTCCAGGACGCGCCGCACAGCGCGCTCGCCGCGGTGAACACCAAAATCGAAGCTGCGAAGTAGCGCCGGTAGCCAAATCGCCGCTGAAACCAGCCGGTCATCGGGATGACGACGATGTTCGCCATCATGTAACCGGTGGACACCCAGCCGATCTGATCGATGGGCGTAGCGAAGCTCGCGCGAATGTCGTTCAGCGCGACGTTCACGATCGTGATGTCAATCAGCGCCATCAGAGCCGCCATCATCACCACGAAGGTGATGGCGTTCTTCGAGCCCGTGACGGAACCTTCCACGACTAACCTCCGTCGGTGCGTACGGTCACGAATGCGCTGAGCCCGGGGCGCAGCACGATGTCCGGCGCCTTGTCGTCGATGCGAATCAAGACCGGCACGCGTTGCACGACCTTGGTGAAGTTACCGGAGGCGTTGTCCGGTGGCAGAAGAGCAAAACGCGAGCCCGTGCCGCCGGAGAAGCTGTCCAAATGCCCGTTCAGCTTCTTGCCGGAGAATGCGTCGAGCGTGACGGTCGCGGGTTGCCCAACGCGCAGATCGCCGATTTGATCCTCTTTGAAATTGGCCACGACCCAGGAGTCATCCAACTCGGTGAGCGCCAAGAGCGGCCGCGCGGGGTCGACGAGCTGACCAGGCTCCACGCTGCGCCGCGACACCACACCGCGCGTCGGCGCGCGCACCTTCATGTACGAGAGATTGAGGTCGGCCTGCTCGAGCGCGGCTTGTGCTTGGTCGACGCGGGCCTTCGCGACGTCTACCTGAGCGCGCGCGACTTCTACTTGATCTGGGCCGGTTTGTGCGGCGGCCAAGCGGCCCTGTGCGGACTCGATGCTGCCGCCCGCGTTCTGCAAACCAACGCTCGCAGCAACCAGGCGCGCCTTGGCTTGATCGACCGCAGCGTTGGCTTGGTCGTTCATGGATTTACGATTGTCGAGCTCGGCTTGCGCCACCGCGCCGTCGTTGCTCAATCGTTCTGCGCGACCGAGCTCGGTTGCGGTGAGCGCAGCGCGCGATTGTGCGGCCACGAGATCCGCGCGTGCCTGGTCGATCTGTGCCTTCGAGCTACCGGACATGGCAAACGCTTGCGTTACGCCGCCCTTGGCTTGCCGTAGGCCCGCGTCCACCGAGTGCTCGGCGAGCGAGAGTTGCGCGTTCGACGCGGCCAGAGCCGCTTGCGCTGATTCGAGATCGGCCTTCGCGGCGTGATCGCGAGCGGTGGCATCGCGATCGTCCAACTCGATCAACACGTCGCCGGCAGCGACCGCTTGGTTGTCGCGCACGAGCACGTGCAGCACCTGTCCGGGCACGCGCGGCGCGACGTTGGCCACGTGACTCTCGACGAAGGCGTCGTCCGTGGTCTCCCTACCGCGGCCGTGTAGATAGAGGCCACCGCCGATCAACGCAGCGACTCCCACCAAAACGGGCAGCAGGACCTTGGCACGTGAGCGTTTCGCCGCCGGCACGGCGGAGGGTTTGTCGAGGGCGGGGTCGGCGGCTTGCAAGGGAACAGAGGATACGGTCGCGTTGGCCATGGAAAACCTGGTTCGAACGGTGGGCTGCGGATCTTTTGGGCCGTTCGCAATTGTGAACTAGACCCCCAGAAACGAACACGTTATCCGTAGAGGCGAACAATGCAGGACCTGAACGAAATCGCGATTTTTGCGCGGGTCGTGCGCGAACAGAGCTTTACGAAGGCCGCGCGTGCTCTCGGGCTGCCCAAGTCGACTGTGAGTGAGCGCGTATCACGGCTGGAAGAACGCCTGGGCGTCCGGCTGTTAGAGCGCACCACGCGTCACGTGCGCCCCACGGCTGCCGGCGCCGCTTACTACGAGAGAGCCGCGCGCGTCGTGGCCGAGATCGAAGAAGCCAACGCGGCCGTCACCGACATCCACCGCTCGCCGAAAGGGCTGTTGCGCGTCGCGTCGCCGCTGCTCTTCGGACATGCCTTCCTGGGCGATTTCGTGGCCGAGTTCTTGGTCACGCACCCGGAGATCGAGATCGAGCTGATCGTCGCCGATCGCCGGTTCGACGTGGTGGAAGAAGGACTCGACCTCGCGATTCATGTGCTCGGCCCGATCGAGGCCTCGCTCATCGCCCGCAAAATCGGGACGGCCGAGCGCATGTGCGTGGCCAGCCGCGAATACCTCGCGCAACGCGAGCCGCCCAAAGCACCCAAGGATTTACTGAGACACTCCTGCTTGGTGTCGAGCAACGATCGCCGCGCCAATTGGATCTTCAGCAAAGACGGGCGCTCCGAGGCCATCGCGGTGCAAGGGCGCTATTCAGTGAATTCGGTGCAACTGGCGCTCAGCGCGGCACTGCGCGGCGCGGGTATCGCCGTACTTCCGGCCTTCTTTTGTGCCGAAGCGCTACGCGCTGGGCTGCTCGCTCCAGTGCTCGAAGGCTGGTCTCTGGGTCGCTCCGAGATCCACGTCGTGTACCCGGGCAGCCGTCATTTGTCGGCGCGCGTGCGGCTTTTCGTGGACGCGCTGATCGAGCGCTTCACCTCGCTGCCACCGTGGCTGCTGGGTCCAGACGGGCGGGCTTTCGTGCTGGACGAGACGCGCGCCTTGGCTGATGGGCAGGACAGCACCGTGCAGTTCGATGGTCGGCCGGTGTTTGCGGCTCTGGAGGGT
>DATHOI010000226.1:0-5868 GCA_035485095.1 Polyangiaceae bacterium
ACCTTCGAGATTCCACTGGTAAAAGGCACACGAAAAGCCTGGAGCAGCGCCTGGACGGCTACCCCATCCGTCCATCACGCCAAACCCGGCGATGATCCGGGTTCCGTCCGCGAGGGATAAGATTGCGGACCTGTTCCGCAGTTGTTCTAGTCGCGTGCGTCCCGGTTCGGTTTCGGGCGGAGCGCCGTGCGCGACATGAAGCTCCCAGACAAGCTTCGCGCCTTCGACTGTCACGGGCCCCCACAATCCCGTCAGCTCCAAGTCCCCCCAAGTGCCGCCGATGACCGGCGGAATTGAGGGAAGCGGGAACAGCTCCTGGTCCAGAACAAGGCGTTGCACTACGGCATCTGGCCCAGGGGCTAGACTGATCGGCTGATTCTTCATTGCGCTCGCGATAGTACCTTCGTCGAACTCCCGCGCACGCCGCCCAAGTTACACGGCCGCGGCGAAAACAGGCTGCCGCGCGCAAGCACCGACGAGGGGGCCCTCTGTCCCCGACTAAATGGGGCCGAAGCCAGCACTCCTGGGGTCCGCTGGCGAGTGTCGTACGGCTTCGAAGAACTCCACGTCTGACTTGAACTAATAGGGCTAAGCTTTTGAGCTCATGCACTGTCGCTGGCCCACCCCCCGCTTGGAGGGTGGGCCAACCTGCATCTTCCTGCATGTTCACATGACTTGGCGCACCACGTTTCGCATACTTGCAGCTTCCCGCACCGTCCTGCGGGCTTTAGGTTCCGGCGCCGCAAGGCGTGGGGGTTCAAGTCCCTCCTCGTGCACTGAATTGAAATCGTTGGAATTGCGGAGCGACGCGGCGGCGATTGTTGAGTGAATTGGTCTGGGTTGCCGACGATTCGATTGGACCGGGCGTGCCACTAATCCCGTCTCGGTGCCGACTGGAGCGCTGATTGAGTCGGGCGTGGCTATCGCTCGGATGAACACGCTCAATGCACATCCAGCGTGTCGCCGCAACAAACGGGCTTGACTGGCCGTGGTGCTCAGGCGAGTTCTGAGAACGTGGCTGCCAAGCGCATGACGACGTCTGGGTCTGAGATCAATCTCGAAAAGTTGAGGCGTTCTGTCATCCGAGCTCTGGCGGCGGACGATCAGCTGGGAGAGCTACTTGTCCTCAAGGGAGGGAATGCGCTGCGGTTAGTTTACCGATTAGGCATTCGGACTTCTCAAGATTTAGACTACTCGATTGAAGGGGACTTAGACCCAGTGGGCGTCAAGGAACGGATCGAGGCAGCTTTGACCGCGGAATTTCAACACCTCGGATATGTGCCGCTCGATGTCAAGATCGAGAAGAAGCCCCATGTTCCTCCCGAAGTTGATCAACGTCCTCAATGGGGAGGTTGGCGTGTGGGCTTTAAGCTGATTTCTCAGGAACTCTTCAAAGAGTGCGGACAGGACATCGCGAAAGTCAGAAATCAAGCGATGACGCTGTATCAAGGGAAGAAGAGCTTTCGCATCGACATCAGCCGATTTGAATATGTAACGCCAGCGACGGAGGTCGAGTTCGAGGGGTTCTCGCTTAGGGTCTATTCGCTTGCGATGATTGTGTACGAGAAACTTCGGGCGATCTGTCAGCAAATGGACGGCTACGAGTACGTTTCCAACCCTACGCCGCGACCGCGAGACTTCGTCGACATCTGTTCGGTGCTCGAGAAGAGTGAGAGTGAGGTGCTCGCGCAGCGCGATTTGTTAGCGCGCGTATTCGAGGCGAAGAATGTCCCGCTCAGTTTCCTGCGGGAGCTCCGTCGTGTTTATGAATTCCACGAGAGTGATTGGCAAAAAGTCGCTGACGAACTCGGTGATGGCAGCCAATTGCGGCCCTACTTTGATAGGGTGCTGGCATTTGTCGACAAGCTAGAGCCCCTTTGGGAAGTAGAGTCGCCAATCTGACGAGTACTCGCGTCGTTCCTTCGGTATTGCGTAGTCGAGGTAGAAGTCGTTCTCAAAGGGGGGCTGCTTGAAAGTGTGCGATCTCGGTTCGGGATACCCGGTGTGTTCCAGGAGGAAACCAATCGATTGCCGGTACGGGTAGATGAAGTGCAGGTCGTTCAGGAGCTTTCGTAGCCTACGAACCGAGACACGTTCCCGTGCTGCTTCGTACATATTTTTGACCTCATGGATCCCGCCAGCCTGGGATGGTCTGACAGTGCAGTCGATCAGAGTTCGCTCAAGCGATGTGGTGGCGTAGTTGTTTCCGTCGGGTCCGCTGATATCAAGAATGTCTAGATTTCCCGAATTTTGACCCGCAAGCAGTACCAGCACGAGGTCATCGCTTGTATACGCAAAGCCGCTCCTACGAGCGGCTTTGGAAAAGGCGTCATCGATGGATTGCTGGGCTAGTTTTGCTGATCGCTCGTTGAGTGCCTTGGCCGATTGTTCCTTGTTGACGTAGATCGTCCGAGGCAAGAGCTCAGTGAGTCCGTGGACGTACGCAGCCGACAGGTGTGAAAGAAAAGACCCCGGGCGCAGGCCCAATGCGATATCGAAGGGCGAAGCGTTCGGTTTCACGTAGATCTTCAGCTCAGCTGGGTAACTCACGGCGCTTCTTTCAGCTTGGCGCGTGAAGATCAACTTGCGCAGCAACTTCGTCTTGACGAGATAGTCGACGAAGAAATCGAGGTAGAGGGTTTGAGGCAGTCGCCATTCAGAACGACCTTCAGCCAGAATCTTCTCGAGATCGTTCTCTCTGAACACGTTCAGACTAAGGCGTGTCGCGATCTCTGAACGCGCGTCGCGGAGCCGGACGGTCCAAAGCTGTTCACGCCGCAATCCAGGCATTGTCTGCTAGGTGTATACACCTAGCAGACTCCGCTGAAGTTAGCTAGGTGCGCTAGCCTAGACCGCGGCTTGTCAGCAACCGGGGCTGACGCGCTGCTCAAACCTCTGCGGTCTCCTTAGGTGTATACACCTAAGGAGAAAGCGCGGGGTTGTCAACGGGGGGTAACGGGCTTGCAAAGGAATCAATCTCATGTCAAAAGGTGTATACACCTTTTGACATCGCGAGTCATTTGTTCAGCCCTCGTCCGACTTAGAGAGTTCTCCGGGTCTGGGCTTCGATGTCGCAAGCCGGCGATGGTTCCCAACGAACTCGAACGAGCGCATCAGCGATCAACAAACGCCGTTACTAACGCCGGTTGGCATCCGTTCACGAACGCACCGGATTTTAGGGTTCCGGCGCCGCAAGGCGTGGGGGTTCAAGTCCCTCCTCGTGCACTGAATTGAAATCGTTGGAGTTACGGATTGACGCTGCGACGATTGTTGAGTGAATCGGTCAAGGTTGCCGACGATTGGCGACCGAACGCCGCGGGGACGAGGTAGCGCTCCGCGAGTGACAGGCGCAAGTTCGTGGGCGTGGTGAGCCTAGACGAACTGTACCCGCACCTGAGCGCAATCATTGAACTGGTGCTTCGAATCACTCTGAAGAGCTGGCGAGCCGTGCTCCGTGCGCGGAGTACGAGTACTACGATCTCGAGCGGCTCCTCGCGAACGTGCGAGATAACGATCGTCTGGAACCACCGGAGATCGTGGGTTCTTGGTTTGCTCAGGCTCGCGGGTACTTGGCGACCATCGACGCCTACGTGAGTCTCGGGAAGCTGAAGGACCCGCGTCTGTTCGTGACAAAGAAACTGGCTGCGCCGGTCGAGCCGCGAGCGGTCCCGCCTGGTTCTGAGATGTTGGATACGCTAGCTGAGTGTTCGTGGGGGCTCTGGCTTCACGAGCAATTCGGAAACCTGGAGGAGGCACGGGTCTTACCGTCGGAAGACCGAGATGCCGACTTCTTCGTCACTACCAAGGATGGTCCGCTCTGGGTCGATTGCATTTCAATAGCGCCGACGAAGGATCGCGCGGATCTGAATTGCTATTTTTCGCGGGTCGTGCAGAACAAATGGCACGAGAAGTTCGGGCTCGAACGAGATAGAGAAATCAGGGCTGCGATCGCTGTCTCGGTTCTGAAGAATCAAGAGTTTGTGGTTTCATTTCTTCGATTCGATGAGGCATCCGGGAAGGCCTGGGAGCCACGCGAGTCTCTATGGAGCGCCTGTCCGACCCTTGAACGCGCGTGGTTCGGGATGCCCCCATGGCATGACCGGCCGCAGCAACCGAACATTTTCGCGACATGGAAACGACCCTAGCCAGGCTCCCGGGAGCGTAGCCGGCGCGCTGTCCGGTTCGGCCGAACACCTGGCACACTTCAGCGCCCAATCAGGTGCGTGTGATCCAGTGTGGGGCGTAACCCGTTGTAGAGCATCACGCTCAACGGGTCATGTTCCGGACCGGTGCAGAAGAAGCCCATCGTCGAAATGGTAACGATAAAGCCTGGGTCGACGCAGAAGACGGCTCCTGTTGAAAGGACTGCTCCGATGGCGGCGTTTGGGAAAAGCTTGTGATTGGGCTTCTGCAGCTCGAGGACAAGCTCAGCAACCTTGTTTCCAAGGACGGCGTCGAGTCGGCTCGCACGATCGAGAACGAGGTCGCCATCAGACAACCCGAGAATGCGATCAGCGGCGAAGACGGCCAGACCGTTGCGCCGGCCGTCTTTCGTGCGTTTGCGTAGCTGTTTGCGGATCGCCCTTGCATTTGCAGCAAGGCTCCCGATGTGCGCCGGGCGCTTCGCTTCCACGACAAGAGGTTTCATCCCGGGCAGAGTGGCCTCGAGGTCTTCTGCGCCGGGCAGGGTGCAACGAAAACCCTTCCGGTTGAGAATTGCTGCACACGCGAGCTCAGCAAGCGTATTGCGAGGGTGGTCGTTCCCAGACGCGGCAGGCAACGGCGAACCCTTACAAATGTCTCGAAGTTTTTGACGCACGAGCTTTGGATCTTCGAATCTCCAAACTGGGAAGGAATCAACGAGCTGAATGGTCTGGGACGCGGCCTCGTAGAAGAGCCGGTCGCGTTCTGCGCTTCCGAGCCATGTCTTTCGCACATGGGGAGCTGCGTCTAGGTCGAGGGCTCTGCGTATTCCGGAAGCACTTGAACAGCCGTTCCGACGCGACCTGAACACCGATTCCGAAAACACTTGAGCGGTCGTTCCGGAGCACTTGAACACCGATTCCGGACGACTTGAACGCGTATTCCGGAGCACTTGAACGCTTCGGGCCGCGAGGCCGGAGCGCAGCGACAGGGCTTGGGTGAGAGCGGGCAAATGCCGATCGAGTGCGCCGCGAAGCGGTGCGACGGCGGCGAGATGTCGGAACGCCTCACCGCGCGCAAGATTCGAGAACTACTTCGATTGAAGGACAGCGGCCGTAGTCAGCGCGAGATTGCGAGCTCGCTGTGCGTGGCGGTGGGCACGATCTGCGGTCACCTCAAGCGCGCCAAAGAAGTGGGGCTGACGTGGGAGCGCGTGCAGCAGATGACCGACGCCGAAATCGATGCGGCGCTGTTTCGCGACGGCGGACGCAACCTCGCGGCGACACGCACGCCGATCGACTACGCGCACGTGCACAGCGAGCTTCATCGAACGGGCGTGACGCTTCAACTGCTGTGGTCGGAGTATCAGGAAGGCGTCGCGGCGCGCGGCGACGGCAGCAAGCCCTACCAATACAGCCAATTCTGCGAGCTCTACTGCGCTTGGCGGGTGCGCTTGAAGCCATCAATGCGCCGCGTGCACCGCGCCGGCGAGAAGGCTTTTATCGACTATTCGGGCAAGAAACCGCGGCTGACAGATCCGCAAACGGGCGAGGTGCACGAGGTCGATCTGTTTGTGATGGTGCTCGGCGCGAGCAACTACACGTACGCAGAAGCGACGCGATCGCAGTCGCTGCCGGACTTCGTGGGCGCGACGATTCGAGGCTTTGAATTCTTCGGCGGCGTGCCCGAAGTGATCGTACCCGATCAACTCCGGAGCGCGGTGAA
>DATHOI010000227.1:0-16970 GCA_035485095.1 Polyangiaceae bacterium
CCCCGTGAGACGATTACGAGCTGTTCGGCGAAGCCCACACTAACTTGAACTCAAGCCCTTTCAAACCACTCGTTCTCCAGCAGTCTACGAAGCGATGACTGACAAACGTCGGGCTCACCCTCAAGTTCGGAATTTTGAAAACATCGATATTACCGATCACCTTTTCATGAAAAATGTGCCGCTGAATCATCATTATTCGGCCCGTGCTGAAGCGCACGACAGACGAGGACGCCTCGTCGAGCGCGTCGGCTACGCAAGTCGGATTGCACATGAGCAATGCCGCCTCGGCGCAGTCGAGGGGCAGCAGTTCGCCATTGTCTCGTAGCATTCCTCCTAGCGCTTCGACCGCGCTATCTCTGAAGATCAGTGCATGAGCGCCGAGCCACGGCGAGTCTGACGCGACGAGCGTTCGCCCCTCGTCTTCGTGGACGAGCTGCACGCGGACGGGCCGCCAATTCGCGCGCCGCTCTCCGTTGACTTCAACGTTGATCCTCTCGAAGTCATCTTGGCTCACGGGATGGCAAAGTTCGCAGCCATCTAGCCCAACGGGCATGTACACACCTGGCTTCGACGTCATGGGAAGCTTCCATTTACCAGTCCTTGGCCGACCGCCGCCAGGGCTTCGATAGCTTCCTGCCTGGTCGTGGCCTGACCCAACGCGGCATTCACTGCGTCGTAGTAAGCGTTCGTATGGCCCCCCGCATGCGTTTCGGCCGGCAGAAATATACCATTCGCCGCGCTATCAATTCCGGTTCCGAATTTCTGCAGGACGGCGCGTGCTGGCTCCGCCCTTTTGGCGGCGCCTGCTACGATATGATGCGCTTCCGAACCGGTCGGGCGCGTATGTCCCGCTATCTCGAGCGCGCGCCCGAGTCTTCGCGACGACGCCTTCGCCGCCTGTTCTGCAGCCGCGTCTGCAGCAACAAGAGGATCTTGTCCCAGCACAATCAAGGCTGCAAGTGGATCATTCTCCACGTCATCGATCGCTCTCTGAAGATAGTCACCTACGGGATTCGGCCAGTAGTTCCCATCGTGAGAATGTTGGCACCCCAAAGCACAAAGAGCGATGCCAACCATCTCTCGTACGCTAGGCCCGCTCGGCGAGGTCACGGGCGTGCGGTTTTCACCAGCTTTTGTCTGTGCGTTGCCGGGAGAGAAGTCACCGCGATCGTCGGTGCCATGTTGAGTTTGCGCAGATTGTGCTCGCCCACCATCCGAGCCCGGCGCACCAGGTGAACTCGCCGGCCTGCCTCGATTTCCGTCACCCCCACTCGGATCAGCACCCTTGCCGTTCGCGCTGTTTCCGGTTTGCGATGCGCTACCATCCGGCTGTCCTCCATTTTTCGACGCGCCGGGATCCCCTTGCCCGTGGCTGTGCTCCCCACTCGCACGTGCACTCGCACTCGCACGATCGCAACCAGCGCCGCCGCAAACCTCTTGCTCGTCAACCGTAGTCATCTTGCTGCCATCCGGACGGTGTTCGACCGAGTCGAAGCCGCTCGGATCTACGAGATTCTGCGGCGAATTCAGCGCATAGCTATACCGGTTTAAACCCTGAGAGTTGTACGGCGCTTGAACCATCGGGTCGGGTTGCATGAAGCGACCGATGGCTTGGTCGAAGATGCGGCCCTGCATGTTGGTGAGACCGAGTTCTTCATCGAATTCGTGGCCTGTGTATGTGGTTCGTACGGTGCGCGACAGCGGATCGTCGGTCGATTCCCAGCTCGCGCCCCCTTCGGGAGCGCCGGAGGTGGTCCAGCGCGGAGCGGCATGATCCGTTTGGGAATCGTCGCGAATCAGCGCGGGTGAGCCCTGCTCGTCCGGATGGATGTAGAGCGTCGATTCGCCGACCACCGCACCGTCATTCTCGCCACGGACGAGCTGAGCGATTAGCCCACTGGGCCCGAAGATCTTGTAGATGTTTTCTCGGGTCTCCCCGGCGAACGCCTTGGCAGCGCAGCGCGCTGGAGTCGGCGCTGGTTGTCCGTTCTGCTCGCGCCACCGAGCGTCGAACAGTACTTGCCTCAAGGCTACCCATCCCGATCTGGCCGCCGAGTGGCACCAGACCAAGAATCACGACCTGACGCCTCACGACGTGACCTACGGCTCTGAGCTGAAGCCGTGGTGGAAGTGCGCAGCGGGCACAGACCACGAGTGGCCCGCGATGGTACGACAACGCGCGGTGGAGAGGTCGCGCTGCCCCTTCTGCACGAATCGCGCGCTCTCCGTGACGAACTGTCTTGCGACGAAGTTTCCACGCATCGCGCGGCAATGGCATCCAAAGCTCAACCGCAAACTCACCCCGAAGGACGTGACTTACTCGAGTTGCAAGCGCGTCTGGTGGCAATGCGTCTCCGGGCACGCCTGGCAAACCGCAGTCGGCGCGCGCACAAAGTCGGGAACCGGCTGCCCGCATTGCAAAAGGCGATCTCGGAAACCTGCGCGTCGTGCAAATCGCTGATCGCGTGTCCGGTTCAAGGAGTGCCAAACTCTGGTTGGTGACCACCGTCCACGTCCGTTGCCGTCAGGTTGCCATGACTCTGCTCCAAACCGCGGAACCAGACGGGACAGGGTGGAAACGAACGGGATCTCTTTCGCTTGCAGTTCCAAGGAGACGTCGGGAAGTCGCGTTTCGCAAAGGGTCTCTCCTTGGAGCGCAACGAATTCAATTCCCGGCGCCCAGATTTGTGCGGGCCGACCACTAGGCCACCCGTACCTCAATCCGCACCGTGAACGCCGTTGTCCACGTGTCGTTGCGCCCCCGCGATTTGAACCTCCCGTCTCGCGACGGATGAGGTGCTCAGCTCAACCCGCCTCACGCTACGAAGGCGATCACTCCAGGCAACGCGCTCGCGACAGTGACCTCGAAACACCAGCAGCGCGCGATCTCGCCAACGCCCTCGTCTCTTGTTCGGCGATCCGCTCGATGATACGAATTTACCATGCGTAAGATGGGTCGGCGGTTGGGGCTGGGTATCGGCTGGGCTGGGCTTCTGCTGATAGGGCTCGTTGAATGCGGCGGGAACGATGTCTCGCGGTCGACGGGTAGCCAGGGTTCTTCCGGTGCGCCAGCGGGGGGTTCCACGGTAACGGGCGGAGGGGGATTCTCAGCGATGAGCGGTTCCGGCGCTTCAGCGGGAGTTGCGGGGCCTGCGCTGGGCACGTGCGTGGCTCCTTCGCCGCTTGGATATCAGCCAACGTGGACTCCTCCGAGCGCGCCCGCCGTTGGGGCCTGCACCGAGCAGCAGGTTTCGCAGGAGTACGCGCTGTGCCAATTCGGCACTAGTACGTACGACGCGGTGGCATGCCGTGCGTTCGATGTAGCTCCCGCGAACTCCATGTGCATGAGTTGTATGTTCGGGGCGCTCGGAGCAACGGCCGTCGGCGCCATCCTGGTTATGCCAGGCGGCCAATGGCTTGCGAACCGAAGCGGCTGTATTGCACTGATCGATGGTGACAGCAGCGCGACCGGTTGCGGAGCGAAGACGCAAGCAGCTGACGTATGCAAGTACGGGGCGTGTCTTGCGGCCTGCACGCTGCCGGTGTCCGACGCGGATTTTAGGGCATGCCAGCAGGCCACAGAGAATGGCGCCTGCAGTGCCTACTATAGCCAGGCCGCCTGCGCGGAATTGCCTCGCTACGCATCCTGCGAGTACCCGGACTTCGCCACGTTTTACAGCGCAATGGCTGACCTCTTCTGCGTGTCAGGTCTGCCCGCAGCCGGCGGCGAAGCGGGCGCTGGACCTTGAGCTCCGAGCCTAACCCCTGAGCGCGCGGCACTTGCGCGAAGGACTCAGCTTTCTCGCCGTGGCGGTGACAGCACGCTGCTGTCGGGCAATGCGCCTTGGGATCTGGGTGTCCGCGCTACTCGTCTCGAGCCTGTGGCACGGCGAAGCGAGCGCCGACGATTCGCCGCCGTGGACTCCGCGCCGCACAGTCATCTTGCAGCCTCCCCCAGAGCCCGATGACAACTGGGTAGAAACCGAGCCGCCACCTCGGGAAACACCACACCCCCCGCAACGAGCCGAGCAGCAAGAAGTCGCAGAGCCGTTGCAAGAGGCTGAAGAGCCCCCACTGAGCACACTCCCCAATCTCGTGGGAGTCGAAGGGCCACCGCCCGGCTACCATGTGGAGCGCAAACTAAACTACAACCTCATCGTTGGTGGTGTGCTGGTCGCCAGCGTGGGCATGGCACTTCTCGTCGCTGCGATTGCCGACGACTTATCCGTCGAAAACATGAACGGCACCGACGGCTCCTACGCTGGCGGTCAGTTCGGCGCGAGCTCGAAAGACGTGGAGGTCAGTCGACTGGCGACAGTGGGTCTCTTGGCAGGGGGCGCCGGCGCGACACTCATCGTCCTTGGCGTGACCACTGCCGACAAGGTGTACGTGCCGAATCGCGTCGCGAGCGTCTCTATCTTGCCGGTCGTCGGCAGGGACCGCGCGGGTGGCGCTTTGAGATTGACCTTCTGAGAGGGTGCTGCTGCGGGTGCCTCAGTTTTGATTGGGATTGGGCTCGCCGAGGCACGAATACGGCGTGGCAAGCAAGCCATTGGGGCTCTGGTTGCCGCAGTGATCGGGGCCGGCCGCGTAGGGTGATGCCGGGAAGCCCGAGCTATCCAGACATTCGAGGCCGTTGCTGCATCCGCTCGTCGTATCAGCGGAGCACGGACCGCCAGCGCCGCTGATCGGCGCACACTGCAGCGTGGGCGAGCAATACAGGCCGTCACTCTGATAGCACGCGACGTTCGTGCTTGGACTGGAGGCTTCGCTGGTGCAATCACCGAGTTCGTCGCAACTCGCCGTGCACGAGTCGCCCAGCTTTCCGCGCGGCGCCGACGGTTCGAGCACACAGGTGCCGTTCAGCCCGTTTGCGTCGAGCATGCAGTTGGCGGCGACGTCGGGGCGCCCCGCGCAAGCCCTGCTATCCGTACAGGGCGAGCCGACGGGTAACACTCCAACGAGCAGCCTATCGCAATCCTGCGTCGTCAATTTGTCGAACGCCGAGCAACCCTGAATGGCCTGTGCGAGCTCATCCAAACAACGCTGCGCCGCCGCGCTATCGAAAGCGTACCCGTTCTCGTTCCCTACGCCCGAAATCTGTTCCTCAAACTCACCGCTGATCTGGCTTTGACAGACGGCTGCGTCGTACGGGAACTTTGCGGCCGCGCAGCACGCCTGGAGCGCACCGCAAACCTCAGTCGCCGCCAGACCGGGGAACTCCGCCGCGCTCGGCCCATTGGTGCTGGAGGAGCCCGAGCCAGAAAGCGGTGCCGAAGAGCAAGCATTTGCGCAAAGGACCACGAGCCCCGCTGCAAGCGCGTGAGCGAGCCGAGTCAGAATGTCGTGTTCGGTCAAAAATCTCCCCTTTGCTCTGGATCCTGGACTGTAGCGCAAGCTGAGGCTCGGCTCCGCGGTGGCGGCGCAGCTACGCCAAACACACCGGTGCAGCGCCAAGCGCACTCAACCACACCGCCGCCTGCCATCTCCTCTTATCAACTCGAACGTAGCACGGACACAAAACCTCATCGAACTGCGTTTCTCCCGATATCATCGACGGTGCGCGTGCATTCTGGCGCCCCCTCGCCGGTTGCGTGCAGTCGGTAGGTGACGCCTGAGGCGGGCGAGGGTTGCTCGCTCAATGCTGTGGCGACACGCGCGGTACGCTCCTAGCGCAGCGAAACCCCGTGTGCTCATCTCGCCACGCAGGCGGGTCGGCGTGGCGCCCATTCGCGAAGCCGTATCCCCGAACGATGCGGTCGAGACCTTCGAAGTCGCCGCCTACGCCCTGCCGGAAGCGACCGGACGAAAGACCGCTCCTGCACGTCCGTAGGTTGGCGCAATTGTCGCAAGACTTCGGCAGCCGAACGTCACAGAATGGACCCGTGTCGAGCGACGCGCAGTTGTCGCAGCTGGCCGGATAGGTGAATGCGTCGGAGTCGAGCACCCACTCATTGAGGGAGCCGAGCAAGTCCAACTGGCCAAACAAACCGGCATCCGCGGGCACGGACCCCACGTGAGCGAGTCCATCCACCATGTCGTCCGGCGCGCGCACATTTTCGTCCTCACCCCAGGGATAGCGCCAGTCGTGGGCGCCGCCGCGAGCTGCATATTCCCACTCCGCCTCGGTGGGCAGACGCCCGCCATCCCATGCGCAGAACGCGAATGCTTCGTACCAGGTGGTGCAATTCATGGGGAGTTCTTCCTTTGCTTCGGGGACGTCGGTCCAGGTCAGAATATCCTCGAGATGCACGGGCTGACCCACAGGCAAAACGTTCGGATGAGCGCACCCTCGCAGCGCACTGATGAGGGCTCGTGCATCTTCGGCCAGGAGCACATTCCAAGCTGGGGCGCGCCACCCGCTACCTTGAAGCAACGGATGGGCACCTGCGCCATTGGCAGGCGGCCCTGTATAGGCACTCACGAAGCGCCGATACCGCCCAACCGTCACCTCGAACTCGTCGAGCGCGAAGGTCGCGACGGTCGCGGCGGATGACGAGCGCGGTTGCTCGACCTCACCGTCCAACGTCACCGTGTTCGGTGGAACCGGAGGGCGCTCGGGCACACTCACTCGTTGCCCAAGGATGAAGCTCCCGCCCGTGACGACGGGGCTCGCGCAGCAACTCACTCCGTTGCAAACATCCCCAAGCCCTGCGCACGACGGAGGCATGTCCGATCCGCTTGCCGCCCGCCGCCGCGGTTGAATGGCTGGTGGCTCGGCGGTGGTGTGCTTGCGAATCGTCGACGAGCCACAGCTCAGCAACAAGGCGCTGAGCGCGACGCTGACTAGAGCAGTCGCGGTAGTTGTTGTTGAGATGGCGAGGCCCATTGTGTTTGGCGTAACGCCTTGCTGGATATTAGGTTGGTGCGAATCGGGGAGCACTTTGTACGGGTTCTCCGAAGCCTGGATGAAAGCGAATAGCTCCTGAATCCTATCTTATTTGAGTGAAGGTCGCGCCGCAGCGCTCGGCACTGGCGGCCGCAACGATCCACTCAGCTTGATGCTCGAAGCAGACGTTGAGCCTCTGTCCGAATGTTCGTCGGTGAAGCCCGTCGCTAGTACGACGACACCGAAGAACGCAGTCAAGAGCCCGCCAACGAGCAGAGGCTGGCCGACCTTCGGACGGGCGAGGTCGGGACGTTCGGTGCCGCCTCTACTTTTCCCTTGGAACAGAGGTCGACAGCATCTCAACGACCGGCGGCGCGACGACAACCATCGCCAGCGGGTTGGGGAATGCGGGGCTACTTGTGGTTGCCGGCAGCAACGTGATCTGGGTTGACCCATACTCACAAGCGCTATCGGGTACGGCGTCAGCCGTCCTCATGACGCATGCGAGACGTCTGAGTAGAGCGGTCGCGCTCCTCGTTGATGTGGCTAGTCCAGTCGGCGCGGACTCACGTCGCATTGCCGGCCTCTCGCGGTACGTCTTAGAACGGTTCCGCGTGTGCTTTCTTCAGAACAGCGACGGTGGTTGGCGATGGCACGAAGCTTTCGCCCCGAGCCAAGAAGATCAAGTTCGTGTGGGTAAGCGCCGGGAATTTGAAGGCAGGGCAGCGGCAGCCCGGCTTGAGCCGGATGTCGGGATAGCTATCCAAAAACGGGGCGCAGGCGCAGGTTGCCGAATAGTCCCACCTCTGGGTGAGGCCGGTGAGCACGCGATCATCCACCTCTGCGTAGGCCAACGCGGCGCGCACATCGAGCAGACCGTCGTGATCGACATCCACCAGCTCGAACGTGCTCAGCGAGCCGAGAAAGAACGACGGCAAATCCGGTTGGTGCGTGCAAACTTCTTGAGTCGCCTGGTTCGTGTATCCGAACGTGGCAAGGACCGTCGCTGCGGGCGGATCCGTCGCGAAGTCGTGAACGGTGATGTCCGTGTTGCCGCCCGTGCCACTCGTCCCGCCGCTCATACACACGAGCAGGTCACGCTGCGAAGCCATGCGCGTTGCCTTGCACGCGTAGCCGAAGCTGGACCTACCCATCGATTCGACGTAGCGCACCGGTGTCCAACGACCCGTCACCTTCCGCATCAGATAGAAGCGCTCCCACTCTGCGGGTCGAAACAGCGTGGCGATTGCCTCGTCGGATCCAACCTGTGTGAAGCTGCCAAACACCACTCTGTCCAAGTACAGATCGAGCTTGGCCACGCTATGAGGTGTTAGCGCCGGTGATGACCCTTGGGCGGCCGGGACTGGAGTAGTCTTTGTGGCGTCGTCCGCGCCGCAAGGAGCGACTTCTGTGCACGGCAGACACCCGATGCGGGGAACAGCCGGCTTCCAGGATGTGGCTTCGTAAGCGGGCTGCTCGCAAAAGCCCCGTGCGACCTCCAAACGCTGACGATCGCTCGCCGACCAGCGCGCGGGGTCACGCGCAGCCTGCGGCTGCCGCACCGGTCTCTGCGGCATGACGACGACCTGCCATGGTTCTGCACAGCGACCTGCGTCAGCCATACTCGAGTGAGGCGCAGCGAGCAGCACAATCAGCATCGCAGCGGAGCGCAGGATGGCTGAGTGCCGTTGAAGCGTCATCGCTGGCTTATACCGGAATGCGTCCATCAGTCGACGAAATCCCACCCGGCACGACAACCGTGTGGCGAACTTCGGATTACCTGGAGATCTTTCTTGATCGGACTACCTCGGGGGAAAACTGGCTCTAGTCGGCAGAGAATGCACATCGGAAGCCGAGGCTTGCGTTTCCGCCATGAGGAACAATGGCACTGTTCCTCAGCGTGGCAGCCAGTGCTGTCGCATTGTCGTCGTAACCACCACCTCGATAAACCCTGTTGGACCCGCTGGACACCATTGCGAAATCCTTCGTCTGACTCATGCGCGAGTGGCGTCGCTATACTATGGTTACAAGCTCAACTTCTAAGGCAGCCCGGATGGATTACGAACAGACTTTTCTCATGGAGGAGGGTTTCAAGCGGGGCGCCGTTCGCTTAAAGCCGTTGGACGAGCTTGCTGTCGACCAAGACATCGGAGTGGCGCGAGGAGAATTCAGACCGAGAGTACCGCTGCGCTTCATCCAATACGAAGGAACTAGGTGGCTCGACTTTGTGGGAACACAACGTGCCCCGCTTCGGCTCGTTTCCGAGCGCGTGCTGGAGGCGTTTGTCGCCGGCGGTGTAACAGGCTGGGAGCCGGCGCCGGTGGAGATTTCGGACAGCGGCGGAGCGCCGATTGCCGGTTACGGGCTACTCGTTGTCGTCGGTCGTTGCGGCGCTATCGACAACTCGCGAAGCATGTTGGTTGATCGGATCGTGCCTGGAAACCCAAAAGAATCCAAGGTCTGGAAAGGGCTCTACGTCGAAGAGAAAACTTGGGATGGCCGTGATCTGTTCAACCCTGAGAGGTCCTCGCTTCTCTTGGCGACAGAGAAAGTGAAGCGCATCCTGGAACGAGAAAAAGCGACTAATATCCGTTTGGAATCGCTGCTTGATGTTGAACGCCTAAGTCTTGTTTGATTCACACGAATTGTCCGGTTTTAGGAGTGAAGCTGGTCACCTTGTCATGACGCATGCCTACTAGATCCCAGGTGCATTGGGGCGCCGCTTGGTTACCGCCATCGCGACGGATCCACCCGTCGATCATGCCGAGCGAGGAATCACTGACTCACTGTTCGGGCGAAGCGTAGCCGCGTGTTGCCGAACTGACGGGCAGGGCGGGGACGCGGCTAACCGCCGTCCCCGCTTTTCGTCGGCGTCGAACAAACACCGTTCCCCGATCGTCCGCCAAACGCTCTGCTCGAAGATGTCAGAAAATGCCAGCCACGCCGAGCCCGCCGCCGCTGACATAGATCTGAGGCGTGAACACCAGCGAGAGTGCGGCCTTCGGCTCCTGCGTGTGGCCAAAGCCGTAGTGGAGCCAGGACGGAAGCACGTAGCCCGAAAAGGCGCCCACACCCCAACCCAGCACGACGTCGCTCGCGTAGTGCTTGTCCGCGACGATACGCCCGACGCCGTCCAGCAATGACGCAGTGATCATGATGCCGCAAGGCACTGCGTCGGCAAAGCCGCCGCCGTAGAGCGCGAGGTGCTGGTGGTGAACGCAAGTCAAGCCGGCGACGGTAGTCGCCGCCGCCGTATGCCCGCTGTAGAAGCTCTGGTTGTCTTCTTTGCCGCCGCAGGCATTAAATAGCAGGTGACCCGAGCTATCACGCACTTTGCCGTCAGGGCCGCAGTCGCGCGTGTAAGGTCGTCCGCGCCCGACTGCGTGCTCGAGCCCGACGCTCAAGGCACCAGAAAAACTGAGCGACTCGAGATCGATTAGAAATAGTTGTGCGGCTACGGTCGAGCTGCCACGCACCCCCCAGGCGACCCCGACGTCCACGAACGGGACGATCAGCGAACCCTTGAATATGTAGTCGGTCAGGTGCGCGAAGTCCTCTTGGGTCGCTCGGCTCCGGCCGCGTAACTGGTCGCGCACGAAATCATCGAACAGAATTCCATTTCGAAACGTTGCTTGCTCGTGCACCGGCGCAAAGTTCAAGGCCACGGTACCTCCCGCCAACACCGCTGTAGCAATCGCTTCTGAAACGCGGAATTTCGGCCAGTTTTCCGACCACTCGAGCTCTTCTGCCCCGGCGTGGCGTGAGGCAAACAAGAGCAGCGCGGCGACCGCACATCGCACTGGGAAACACTGAAGCTGCATCGCGCTAACCCTCGCCGGATCCATGAGCACACACGGACGATCCGCAACGCCGCGTGTTGCCTCTCGCTGACGATTTTCGGCTGTCGACCATCGCGACGGCCGGTTACCGTGCGAGCCCGGACCTCGCCCGCGTCAGCCGATCGCCGTCCGATACGTCGATGGCTGAGCCGTGACCGGAGCTCAGTATGGCAGGTCCCGACACTGCCGCGTGACGCTCGGCGAGCGCGGTCAGCATTGGGTCTGCCTCCTGACGAAGCAATTCGAGCGCCTCCGAGGCACCCAGCACGCGAGCGGGGTCGACGCGACTCGAGGCGCGAGCGAGTCGCTCACGGTCGGATATGTCGTCGGCGACCAGGCGCAGCAGATCACGCAATGTCAGTTGGTCGCGCCTCGACAGCATGGTTTCCAGTAGCTCACGCGCGTTCGCCCGCGCGTGCGGGCTGCCGGAGAGAAGCACTCGATACACGCGGTGCAGATCTTCGTCCGCGTGCGCGATCTTCAGCAGGCGAAAGCAACGCTCGAGCGACTGAGCCAGCTTATCGGAGAGCAAGCCCAAGATCAGCTCGCGCGTGACTGCGTTCGCGTCGGAAGCGGGCGCAGCCTCGAACGCGACGCGTAGCGCGAGCAGTCTAAAGTATTCGATCAGGTTTCGAAGGCTCAATGCCTCGATGCGAGCACGCGATATTCGGAAGCTCGCCTGGGCGGCCAAGCGCCCGAGGGCTCGAACGGCGCGGTAGCGGAGCAGCCCGTCGCGGGTATTTTCGACGGCGTCGAGCAACCGATCCGCGGCTGCGCGAGTCGGAAAAGCGCTGAGCGCCGCGGGCGCCTGGAGGCGGACCGCGCGACTGTAGCGCTCGTCGTCGAGCACGGTCGCGACGCGTTCGAAGGCGGGCGAGCCGAGCTGCACGAATGCTCTTCGAATCGGTTCACGTCCGTCGCGGTCGACCATGCGCTCGATCAGGAGATCGATCAAACTGTGCGCCGATTGCGCCGAAATGGCATTGGCCGCAGCTTCGGTCCACTCCGCCGAAGCGCCCAGGTCGCCGCACAATTCCTCGAGTAAGTTGAGCGCGTCCGAACGCGGCGGCACATCGCCGAAGGCGCTCAGCGCACCGAGGCGCAACTCGCTCGCTTCTTCGGCGCTGTTCATCAGCAGCTCGACGACCTGTGGCGCGAGCGACGGCGGCCGCTCGCGGTCGAACAGCGCGACCAACATCGTCGCGTAACCGCGGACGCGCGCGCTGGGATCGGCGCTGAGCTCACTGGGCTCGAGCTGGCCGCTCTTCGCCAACGCGTGCGCGGCCGCCGTACGGACGCGGTAACGGTCGTCTCGAAGTAGCTTGCGAGTCAGCGTGACCCAGTCGTCGCGGCCCGGCTCGGCAACGACAGACAGCGCATTGACGAGCACGTCCGCGTCCGAATGGTAAAGAATCAAAGCCGGAATGAGGTGCTGCCGTTCGCGTCGAGCGAGCGCACTGATCGCACCTTTGACGAGCTCGGGGTTGTCGGCGGACAAAAGTTGGATCAAGACCGCAGCTCGCTCGAGATCGAGAGGATCCGCGCCGCTCGACGGCTCGAGCTCACCCGTCGTGAGCCCGCGCCGCAGCTGCTCCAAATACGATCGCCGCGCCCGCAGCGCCGCGACCAGCCACGCCGACATGAGCACGACCAAGGCGAGCCGAAACGCGCGCGCAGAGAGCCAACCCTCGCTCGCGGCAACCAACAGCAGGATGCCCATCATGGCTTGGGCCACTCGCACCAGCACGCCATCGACGAACGGCTTCACGCTGCGTCGCACGTTGAGCGGCACCGGCAAATAGGCGAGCTCGAAGCCGACCCGCGTCAGCGAACTGCGCAAAACGGAGTCAAACCCTCTAATCACGAGCAGCGGCCAGAGTTGACTAGGGAATGCGAACGCACCGACTGTACCGCCGAGCAACAGCACGGGTGCCGCGGCCAGCGTGGCAATGACACCAATCCTCGAAATCAACGAACTACTGACGAAGACCTGAGCGCCAAAGCCGAGCGCGTTCAAAATTGCGTAGTAGCGCGCAACGAACGCGACCACGTGCTCGGCTGGGACCTGCCGGCTGATCGTCCACTTGAAGAAGTAGTCGACGATCATGCCGGCGACACTCGACAGCACGATCACGATCGCCAGCCGCCTGAGCAGCGGTTCTCGGCGCAACGTGCGAACGCCGAGGACATCCAGCGTCGCAGGTTCGGCATCGAGCGTTTGACGCTCGTCAGTCGACCGGCCAGAGAATACGAGCGCTGCAAGAACGAAGGTCGCTGAGGAGATCACGAGGACACCGCGAATCGGCAGGGCGCGCAGTAGCTCCAGCGCGGCATACGAACCCAAGGCGGCGCCCAGGGCGCCGCCTGAAGCGATCAGCCCGTACAATCGCCGGCCCTGCGTCAGCGTGAACAACACGCCGAGCTCGCTCCAAAATGCCGGAATCACGACCGCGCTGACGAACGACGTGACGACGTAGATCCCGAACACGCAGATGCTGGACCTGCCGGTGAAGTTGACTCCCAGCAACGCCACGGCGACCAAGAGCAAGCTCACCCAAAGTGTGATGCGTTGCCCATAGCGGTTCATCACGCCGCCGGCTGCGGCTGTGCCGAGCAGTGCCGTGGCGGCAGCGATTAGGTAAACGAAGCCCCACGAGTTCGCGGGCAGCCTCGTGACCAAGAGCGAATCGCGCACGGTTTCGGTACCGCTGTGCGCGGCAGTGATCAAAAAAACGCCAAGAAACGCGCGTAAAGCCTGCGGGTATTCACCGGTTCTCACGTCGATCAAGCGCACCGGCCAAATCCGCATCGTGCGCTCCTTCGACTCAAAAGGTCCCAGACCATGCAAGGGCGAACGGCGTACTGGTGGTGAGCCTTCCGAAACTTGCGGTCTGCGCCGTGTTGTCCGGACCGCGCGTATAGTGGAATATCGTGGGTACCCCGTACCCGACACCGAAGCCGATCACGCCGCCGACGAGCACGTCGCTCAGGTAGTGGCGATCCCCGATGATGCGCAGTGCGCCGGTCGCGCTCGCGAGCAGTAAGCTGAAACCGCAACCCAGGTCGTCCGCGGTTTCGCTACCCCAGAGCGCCAAATGAGTATGGTGAGCGCAAGAGAGCCCGGCCGCCGTGAATACCACGTTGGTATGGCCGCTCGGAAAGGAAGACAGTGGCGCGGAGTTGCAGAGCGCATCGAAATCGGGATTCTGCTGACAGTCAGCATAGGACGGGCGCGCCCGGCCAACCTCCTTGAACAGCACGGTCGTCGCGAGCGTGCTGATCGCGAATGCTTCGCCGTTCATCATCTCGAGCTGCCAGGCGGTGTCGGCGTGACCCCGAGCGAGCGGAATCACGAGCGAATCGATACCGACCGTGAACGCGACCGACGTTACGGCCAGCATGTCGCTCGCCGTGCGTACGTGTTTCAGGGTCGTCGGCGAGCGCGCACGCAATGCGTCGCGCACGGAGTCGTCCAGCAAGATTCCGCCGGTCCAGCGCGGCTGGCTCGGGCCTTTGAGGAAGAAGTAGGCGCCGAGTGACGCGGCTCCGAGCACGCCGGTTGCGACGTAGTCCACCGTGCCGAATTTTTGCCAGCTCGGGTTCCACGCGAGCGCATCGTCGGCGTGTGCAGTCGACGTCACGCACGGGAGGGCCAGCAATAAACCTGCACACAGCGCCCGCAAACGATAAGTGCTCACGACGCCTCTGGCCGCTCGAGGCCCGCGATGGCGTAGCCGCGCTCATTTCCTAGATCGTACAGCTGGACCAAAAGCGGTCCGGCGATGCCGTTGCTGATTGAAACCGTGAAGCGTGGCGGTCGAACCGCGGTCGCGCTGTTGCTCGGAAGCGTGACGCAGACCTGTCCGTCTGGACCTGCGGTCAACGCGAGCCGTTCGTGGTCGGACGAGCTCACGCTGTACGAGACCGGCGCGCTAGAAGTGACGCTTCGCCAACGCGCTAGGTCGACCGCGCAAAGCTGGCGATCGCTGACCCGCACGTCGCTGAGCGGCGAAAGTCGGGTCAGGTAGCGGCTGAGGACACGCTCGAGTCGCCCTTCGAGCACCCCGGCGAGATAGTGCGTGGTTTTGGGATCTGCGAAGCGGCCGAGCTCGGCCAACGTCGCGACCGACTCGGGCGTGAACCGCGCGAGGATGCGCGCCATCCAGGCGCCATCCCGCTCGGTCATGTTGCTGAACGCCGGATTTGGGTACTCGTTCTTCCACTCCTCGGCGACGAAGTGTTCGGCGTCGAAGTAGCCGAACATTTCGAACCCAGGTACACGCTCGAGCTTCTCCCACGAGCGCACCTGGATCCCGAGCGTGATGAAGTCGTGCCCGATGTCACCCCAATCGAGCAGGTACGATCGCCCCAGCCGACGCGAGATTCCGTCCCATGCCCAATCCGATCCCAGGCAGTCGCTCGTGTCCAGGTAGTAGTGGCGCACGTAGCCGGGCGAGGAATCAGGGACCTTCTTGTCATTGGCGATCCAAGAATCCATCGTGTTCTGTTCGCGCGCATCGAAGTGATCGAGCCAGGCCGCGAGCAGACGGCCGCCGCGAAGCTCGCGCCGGTCCTGGTGCGGGATTACGTCGTTCGGATCGTCGTCGCGCGTGCCTTCGTAGCGAAATGGGCCTAGCAAAGCGCCCGGCAACCAGGCCGACGCTTGCATCCGGATGTAGTCGCCGCGCTTCGTCGCTGAGGCGAGCACACGCTCGAGCGCGCGCTGATCGAATCGTCGTTCGATGCCGGAGTTGTCTTCGTAGGTGAGCCCCGGAGCGAGCTTGAGCACGGAGGGCTTGAAAAACACGACCTGTTCACAAGACGTGAAAAAACCTGCAGCGTGGTAGGCTGCGGCACCGATGACGCTGGCGGCGCTCGGGCGCTCGGGTTGCGTCGGGATATCTGCCTTGAACAGGTATTTGCCCTTGCCCTTGATGTTCACGCGAAAGCCGAGGGATGCCCCGTTGCCCTTGCCTTTGTCGATCAGCCACTCACCGTCGGCCGCGCTCGTTCCGTCGAGGTATTGTTCGGAGCGACATGCACCGAGGCGGAGCTCGTCCTCCGAAAACGGCTTTACGCCGATGCGGTTGGTGAACCACGCCGAATCAGCGACTTCATCCAAGCTGTTCGCGTTGACCGCTTCCTTACTCTTCTTGACCGCGAAAACTTCGGAAAACGGCCTGAAGATCGAGTTATCCATGCCGTCCCAAGCCAGAGGCGAGACGTACTCCGCTGGCGCACAGGAGACGTGCGCCGGGTCCTTTTTCGACGGAGCTTCGTGACAGGCAACTCGCACCGAGTTCAAGTCGGTGTCGCGCGCGAACGGAGCCTGAGCTGGAAATGGTCGGATCGCGTTGCCGCCGCAGGAGACGAGCAGCAACGCGACGCAACCGAGGATGTTGCACCTAGAAGCCATGATTACTCCCAACCAAGAACCGAAACGAATCAATCTGCGCGCCATGGTCGAAGGTCTCCGAGCCGATGCCGAAGAGCAGCTCGAACGAGCTGTCGCGCGAACCGACGCTCTCGATGCCGATGGCACTCGAGAGCCGAAAGCGGTCGACGCTGAAATTCTCGAGGTGCCGATCGAACACGTTGCCCGTCGCGACCTGGAGCGAGCCGTCGAGCCAGACCCAAATCGGCCAGCGATATTTCACTGTTGCAACCGCGGCGCTTCGATCTACGAGTCGGCCCGGGTAAAAACCGCGCATCGGGCCGGGTCCACCAAGAGTGACGAGCTCGGTGAACGGCACGGGCGTGCCACCGAGCGGATCCGAAAAGAGCGTAGTTAGAGCCAGACTGAGCACACGGTTTCTGCCGTTCAGATCCAGGAAGCCAACGGCAGTGCCGCCGTAGTGTAGGTAGCGCGCTCCACTTGCTTGACGGATGTCTGTCCCGAGCTCGGAGTCGGCTTCCACTCGCACACCCGAGCCCGGCGCAGGGCGCGGCGCGCGCGTATCGACAGATGCCGACAGCTTGCTCGTGGCCGCGGTGTAACCGGCGAACCCGGGCGGGATCGGGAATGCGCCGCTGGCCGAGCGCGCTTCGAGGCTCGGATCGCTGCCGAAGTGACCGGGGTAGAAGCTCTCGCTGTGCACACCGACCGCGCTGCCGATCCGAACGGTTCGCGACCATGCCAAATCGAACGCAGCACTCGCGCCGTAAAGCGTGGCGCCGTAGCGGCTAATTTCCTGCTGGCGGCTGTCCGAGCCGAGACCAAAGAAGGCGTGATCCGGGCGATGGATGCTGGAGAGCTCGAGCGTCAGTGAATCCGTGTTGTTGAAGCGAATTCGATCCGTGAG
>DATHOI010000228.1:0-3076 GCA_035485095.1 Polyangiaceae bacterium
CCCGGCAATCGCGTCGAGCTGCATTTCAGCGAAGCAGGCCATGACCGAGAGTGCCACGGAGCCTTTCATCTCCACTTGGCTCAGCGCTTCGAGCGCGACCGCCGAGGCGTAGTCGCCCGCGAGGATGCCAGAGGCGTCGCCCTTGTGCGTCGATCGAAAACGTTTGGCCAGCTGAGCGTGCACCGCAGGGCCGCCACGCCGAACCAGATCCCCGTCCATCCAGTCGTCGTGGATCAAGAGGTACGCTTGGAGGAGCTCGAGCGCGACGCCCGCGTCCAGCGCGGGCTCCAGATCAATGCGTTCGTCGGCCGCGCGGTAACCGGCAACGAGCAGCGCCGGACGCAAGCGCTTGCCACCGCGCAAGCACAAATCCTGCACGGCCGCGACCATTTCCACCACTTCCGGACCGTGACGGCGCGCGACGTCGAGGCGCGTCTCGAGAAAGCCACGCAAACGCAGCTCGACTTCGGTCTGCACCGTGGGCAGCAGCGCAAAAAACGGATTCTGGGGCAGCGCCTTGGCCGCGACGGGTGGCGGAAGCCGCGACTTGCGACGCTTGGCGGTGGGAGGCGGCTTACGCGGGGCCATGCGGGAGGGGGCGGCGGGGACCGAATCGGGCCGGCGCAGCCTACACCGGCTCCTCCCGCGACCGATACGCGAATCTTGAATGCCCCGGGCCGCCAAGTGAGAGACAATCCTGCAAAACCATGGCCGACATTGCAGAGCGAAAAGTCGATCACCTCGACCTGGCAACCTCCGGCGACGTCGGCTTCAAGCGCACGACCACGCTCTTCGAGTGCGTGCGCCTCGTGCACGACGCGCTGCCCGAGCTCGACGTGGACGCCATCGATTTGAGCTCGACGGTGCTAGGCAAAAAGCTGCGCGCGCCGATTCTGATCGCGGGCATGACCGGCGGCGCGGAGCGCGCTCAGCGCATCAACCTGGAGCTTGCGGCGATCGCCGAAGAGCGCGGCTACGCCTTTGGGCTCGGCAGTCAACGAGCGATGTACAAACGCAGCGAAGCAAACAGCACGTATCAGGTGCGCGGCGTCGCGCCGAACGCGCTCGTGCTCGGCAATCTGGGCGTCGTGCAGGCCGCCAAGATGAGCAGCGCGGAAGTCCAAGATTTGGTCGGCGCGGTGGGCGCTGACGCGCTCTGCGTGCACCTCAACCCCGCCATGGAAATCGTGCAGGAAGAAGGCGACCGCGATTTTCGCGGCGGGCTCGACGCGCTTGCGCGGCTCGTGAGCGAGCTCAGCGTGCCGGTGATCGCCAAAGAAACGGGCTGCGGACTGTCTCACTCGGTAGCCGCTAAATTGCGGCGCGCGGGTGTGAAGCACGTGGACGTCTCGGGCGCGGGCGGCACCTCATGGGTCGCGGTCGAGACACAGCGTGCACGCGCAGAGAAGAAGGCGCTCGGCGAGGCCTTCTGGGAGTGGGGCGTGCCGACTGCCGCGAGCGTCGCCTGGGTGCACAGCCACGGCTTCGAAACGGTGTTCGCCACCGGCGGCATGCAAAACGGCCTCGACATCGCCAAGGCCATCGCGCTCGGCGCGAGCGCGGGCGGTATCGCGCGCTCGGCACTGCAAGCGCTCGAACGCGGTGGCCCGAGCGGAGCGCGCCAATTTTTCAGCGGTGTGGAAGCCGAGCTACGCGCCGCGCTGCTCCTCACGGGCTCCGCCAACATCGCGGCCCTACGCCAAGCCCCGCGCGTGATCACCGGCGAGCTCAAAGACTGGCTCACCTACCCCGGGCCGTGATCGCGACTCGCGGGCGGCTCGGCGCAACCTGAGTTCCTCTATTGATTTCAAGTCTGAAGTTTAAACTTAAACATCAGTTCGCAAAAAATGTGCGGGCCCGGAGTCGCGGTTTCGCCGGCCGCGGGCGTCGGTCAACGACGCGCACGCCAGTATTTGCACGCGCGGCGCCAGCGCCCGCTTCCCGCGCGCTCCGCGGCGGCAGCACGGGTTGCTGGAACCGAGGTGCGCAGGCGCCCCGCGGGGGCACTGTGCGCGGGTTGCCAGAGTCGCGCTGCGCGGGCGCGCGACGCGATGCGCCCACGCCCCCATTCTCATCGACATGAGCTGAGGTTTTGTCGTGGTCGCGCGTCACGTCAGTGCGCGACAAAGCCTTCGGCGGCGCGTGTCGACCGCCGTGAGCGCCCAGCGCGTCAGGGCTTGCGCTCCACTGGTGGCGGCGGGTGCGAGTGCGACACGGACGATTGCCGCGTTTGATACGCGGATGTCGATGCCTCTTGATACAGCTCTTTGGCGCCGGGCCAGGCCGCATTGCGGCGCATCAACTGAATGAGCTGCTGCATCGCTGCCCCGGACGGTAACGAGCCGTCGTACAGCGCGAGCTTGATGCGCACGACAGCGTAGGCGTCATCGCCAGCGGGCGCAGCTTGAAGGGCATCGCGAGCACTGTCTAAGTCCTGCGCCTCGAGCAAGCGATCGATCGCTTCCGGCCCGAACGCAGCATCCGCATCAGCCATGACTCACAAGCATAACAGCCTCATGGGCGTCTCACACGTGCGGCCGAATGGCCGCATTCAACTTATTGAAATCACACTTAAGTATGTCCTTAAGCGCGCGCCTTCGCGGCTTCTGCCCGTTGGCGACCCCGTTGGCCGCCGGCCCAAATCGGGACCGGAGCCCGGCAGGTGTAGGCGAACGCTCGAAAGGTGCGGGCGCGCGCTCGAAAAGCGCCAGGCGACCTCAAAAGCCGAGCTCGCCTCCCGATTAACTGGCAGGATTTTCCGCGCGCCCGCGATGTCCGTCTATACTGATGGGTAATCGATGACGAAGGATAAGCGCAGTCGCAGCCCTTCTAGCGACGCACCGGGCACGGATCTCAAGTCCGAGCGCGACCAATTCCTCAAGAAATTTTCGCGTGGCACGCAGCTCACCGAAGATTTTTTGAAGGAACACGAGCGGATGCAGAATCGACTGCAAGACTTGGAGAGCGAGAACGCGGGGCTGCGCGCCAAGGTCGAGGCCGATCAAGCCGTTCGCGAGCTGCTGCAGAAGATCGAACGGCTCGAGCTCGAGAAGAGCGAGCTCGTATCGCGCTATCG
>DATHOI010000229.1:0-25854 GCA_035485095.1 Polyangiaceae bacterium
TCCGTTCTTTGGTGCGCTCGATCCTGCTCAAATTTGGCTACGTCGTGCTCGAGGCGCAAAGCGCCGGGGATGCGTTTTTGCTGTCTGAACAACACAAGGGCGTGATCGAGCTGCTGCTCACGGACGTGGTGATGCCGCGCATGAGTGGCCGGCAATTGGCGGATCGGCTGGTCATGGAGCGCCCTGAAATGAAGGTGCTGTACATGTCCGGCTACACGAATGACGCCATCGTTCGACACGGCGTCAGCAATTCCACCATCGCGTTCATTCAGAAGCCGATCACGCCCGAACCACTGATGCGCAAAATCCGTGAGGTGCTCGATACCGAAAGCGTACCGAACGCCTCAGGCGTCATGCCGGTCGCGTTGCCGGTGTCGGTGAGCTCGTGACTCCGGTGCCGCCGCGCGCCGAAGGGACGAACGAACACACGTCCGCGGTCGCGCATGAGCTGAACAACGTGCTCACGGTGCTCCGAACCTACACGCACTTTGCGCGGCAACCGACGACCAAAGAACAAGGCGCTCAGGATCTGCGCGTCGTCGCGGCAGCCGCGGAGCGAGCCGGGGCCTTGGTCGACTGGCTCGCGTCGATGAGCGAAGAAACGCCGCGCGCGGCAGACGAGGTTTCGGCCAGTGAGTTCATCTCGAACGTGAGCGCCAAGTTGGAACAACTGATTCAATCTGGCACGACTATCGAGATCTTGCGCGCATCGAGTGACATCTCGTTTCGCGCAAACGCGCTGCGCTTGGAGCACGTGGTGATGTCGCTGGTGCTGGCCGCAAGTCAGCGCTGGGCAGAGACCGCGTTCAAGTTTTCGATCGAGCAGACCAGCGGCGTTGCGGCGGATCGGCTGGGCCTCGCGGTCGGCGAATATGCGGTGCTCGTCGTCACTTGCGCGGACGCCACGAAGGAGGCCAACTGGCAAGCAAAGCTCGTAGTGCCACCGGATCAAGTGTCTGTGCTCGTCGCGCCGCTCGGAGACTTGCTGCGCACGATGCACGGAAAATTGGAATTCATCCGCACGAGCGCCGGTGAAGACCGCTTCGAGCTATATCTTCCGGAGAGCGCGCCCGCGTCGCGGCAGCCGTCGAAGCCGCGCTTGGCTGTGGCGCCTCCGAGCGTCAACACGGTGTGTGTCATCGAGAACGAGACGGCAATCCGGCTGGCGATGCGCCGCACATTAGCCGGCGCTGGGTATTTCGTGGTCGAAGCCAACGACAGTGTCAGTGCGAGGGAGCTCTTGATTCAGCATGGGCAAGCGGTTCGCCTCTTGGTCTGTGATGTTGGCTTGCTCCGCGGGGGCGAAGACTTCTTTGCTTGGGCGCAGGCGACTTGCCCGAACGCGGCGTTGCTACTGATCTCGGGCAGCGTACGTGAGGGGGAGGCCAAAGCCAGCAGTCTGCGGGCACGCTTTCTGCCCAAGCCCTTCACTCCGGCGCAGCTCGTGTCCGCTGCGCTGCAGACGATTGCGCGAGCAGACGCCGACGCGCGCGGGCTCGCGTCCACACAGCGGCTGGTCGTGCTGATCGTCGACGACGAGCAGGTGATTCGTGATTCGCTGCAGCGCTTGCTCGCCGAATGTGACTTTGACACTGTCGTCGCCAATTCTGGCAATCAGGCGCTTCAGGTTCTGGAGGAGCGCCACGTCGACGCGGTCGTGACGGATCAGTTCATGCCGGGGCTCGGTGGCATCCACCTACTGGAGCAGGTAAATGAACGCTTCCCCGACTGCGTCCGCGTGCTGTGCACCGGTTACCCGTCGTCTGACGTGGTCATCAGCGCCGTCAATCGCGGTCGGGTTCAGCGCGTGTTGCCAAAGAGTATGCACGCGGTTGCGCTACGCGACGAGATTGAACGCGCGGTCTTAGAAGGGATACGAAGAAAATGAGCCAAGCTCACTCGAGCCCCGAGGTAGCGGAAGCCGCCCTCAAAAAACGCGTGCTTTTGGTCGATGACGACCCAAAGCTCCTGGCCGCTACGCAGCGAGTGCTCGAAGGTGCCGGTCATCACGTCGTGCCCTGTGAGAGCGGCGACGCTGCACTGGCTGTGTTGGGAGCGGGCGCCTTCGACGTCATGGTCAGTGACGTGCAAATGCCCGGCATGACCGGCCTCAAGCTGCTACGTGCCGTGCGCGAGCATGATCTCGAGCTGCCGGTGGTGCTGATGACCGGCGCGCCGGGCATGCAAAGCGCGGTGGACGCCATCGAGTACGGCGCTTTTCGCTATCTGATCAAGCCCGTGCCTGCGGCAGAGCTCCGAGCCGTGGTGTCACGGGCGGCCGCTATTGGCCAGGTCGCGCGCTCGCGACGTGAGTACGTCGAGGAGTTTGCGAGCGGGCGCTTCCGCATCGGCGATCGCGCGGGGGCCGACGCCGTGCTCGACCGCGCCATCGCGTCACTGTGGACGGCGTACCAACCCATCGTGCGCGCGGCGGATTCGAGCATCTTTGCCTATGAGGCCCTATTGCGCGTCGAAGAGCCGCTTTTGCCGCATCCTGGAGCCATTCTCGCTGCGGCCGAGCGCGCAGCGAGAATCCATGACGTTGGTAGAGCAGTGCGCGACAGCGTCGTCATTGGCTCACGAACCGCCAAGGACGACTGGCTCTTGTTCGTCAACCTGCACCCAGAGGATCTGATGGATGAAACTCTGTTTCTTCCGGACACGCCGTTCACGGCTATCGCCAAGCGGGTGGTCTTGGAGGTCACGGAACGGGCTTCACTCGACCACATCTCGGAGCTTGCCAGTCGCGTGACCGCGTTGCGCGCGCTCGGCTTTCAGATCGCCTTGGACGACCTAGGCGCCGGCTATGCGGGGCTGACCAGCTTCGCGCAGCTCGAGCCCGAATTCGTGAAGCTCGACATGTCCCTGATTCGCGACGTGGACAAGAGCTCGACCAAGCGAAAAGTCATCCGCTCCATGGTGTGTCTGTGCCAAGACATGGGTAAATGCATCATCGCGGAGGGCATCGAGCGCGTCGAGGAGCGCGACGTGCTGATCGAGCTCGGTTGCGACCTGCTTCAGGGCTACCTATTTGCGAAACCGGGCAGGCCATTCCCGAGCGTAAACACGGTCGCTCTGCCCAAGTGACGGCGCCACGCTGAACGAGCCAACCTCGACCGACGACGAATAGCTCGCCGAGACGCAGGGGCGTGGCTCGTCGACCTAGGCGTTCCGCCGAGGGCGCAGATTATTTCGAATGATGTCACCGACCCGCAGGCTTGGAGCAGCGTGCTCTAGTGCGGCGCATGACCCCTGAAATCCCAACGCGCGAAGACAAGCTCGATTCCCGGTCCGGGCTGCTAGCGAGCGTTTGCGGGCTCGTGGTCTTCCTTGGCGCGTGCGCGCCCGCGCCGACGCTTCCGGGCACCGCGCTCGGAACCTATAGTGTCGTCGGCACGCTCGGCAGCAACACCTGCGGTTCCGGCATCAATGCCATGAATCCCTGGGACACGACCTTCGATCTGTCCGAAGACTCGACCACGCTGTACCTGGCCAAGACGGACGGCTCGGACGAAGTGTTGGGGCCTCTCCCGACGAGCAGCACCAGTCCCGCGACGCTCATCTCGGTGGTAACGGCAAACGTCGATGGCAACGACGCGGGCGCGGCCGGGCCCTGCAATCTCACGCTGTCGACGAGCTTCAGCGTGCTCTTGCCCGCCGGCGCCATGCCGCAGACCTTCACGGCCACGGCTTCGTACAGCTATTCGGTGGCTACCGTTTCGGCCGACTCGAACTGTACCGATCAGCTGAGCGATTCGGGCGGCCAGTACGCCACCTTGCCATGCACCGTGAACTACACGCTGACTGGCACGCGCCAGTGAGCCTCATGACTCCCGCTTCAGCTGCAAGATGAGTCGCGCCTTGGCGAAGCGAGAGGTAACGCCGACGATGCCTTCGATCTTGGCGGTGATCTCGAGGACGGCGTTGGCTTGACCCGCGGTTAAGCGCCCTGGGGTGATGCGAAGGTCGGACAAGGCAGAGTGGACAACCTCCCGACTCTTCTCGGTGCCCAGGCTCTGGGCGAGGAGGGCGACGAGCTCCTCGGACTCGAGCGTTCCACCCACCGAAGGGCTCACGGAGCTCACCGGGGCCTCGACGGCTGGCGCCAAGCTGCGCGGCATACTCTGGGCCTGCATCTGCTTTTTGTGCGGAGTCACCAAGCGAGTCTTGGCGAAGCGAGCGGCCACCCCGACGATCCCCGATTCGCTACCGATCACGGCAAGAATCTTGAGCGCTTGCTCGAGGTTCAGCCGATCCGCCGAGTAGCCCAAGGACTTTGCGCGAGACAGGATCAGCTCGTGGCTCTTCTCCTTGCCCAGGGTGGGCACGATCAACGCCGCGAGCTGCTCGAAGCTCACGGATTGATCGCGCGGAGGAGGGTTGGATGAGACGAAAGCTGTCATCAAGTCTTGGGGAATGCGAGCACCACGCTCGTCGTATTGTGAAACCCACTCATGTCGCCAGCGTCGAGCGCGATCTCCCCGTACGTCTCGAAGCCGGCGAGCGGAACATCACCGAGCTCCTGCGAAACGCCGAGCACACCGCGCTTGAAGTCGGCGCCGAGGATGAGGTTGCGACAGATGCAATCGAAGACAATCGCGCCGGCGACGGGGCCATTCAGCCGTGAGCGAGCCCGACGTGCTGCTTCGCGAGCGCTGGCAATTTGGGCCTCTTCGTTGCTTTCGGTGATGCGGATGGTGGTCCCCTCGGGGATGCCACAGGCAAAGCTGATTGCGCCGTCCGCCGAGCGCGAGAGTGGCGCTCGTATCTTGTACTCATCACCGACCGCGAGCCCCGCCTCATAGCGCAACAGGAACGCGCCCTCGTCTTCGGGCTTCAACGCGTCGACGTTGATGCCGCGAGCACTCGCGCGCTCTCGAGTGTGCTCGAGCCAGACTTGCCACGCTGGCTTTCCGTCGATCTCCGAAACGACACTCCCACTCGCCTTCGTGACGCGGAGCGGTGCCGAGAGCGGTTGATGCCCGTGGCAGACGCCCAGCCCGAGCGGAGCCTTCGAAAATATCTGCGCGATCACCAGCGCATCGGTCACGGCGCGTGCGCCCCAAGCGACCTGTGTCGCGGCCATCTTCAAGTCGTCGCCTGCCGCGCCACCGGCGAGCGGAACGTCACTCCCGAGTAAGGAGGCGGCAAATAGTGTCGCTTCTTCGCCGTTGCCCGCCAATGGATCCAGCAGCAACAGACCGGTGCGGTGCGGGTAACCGTTTACTTCCCGTGGCACGCCATCGATGGCTTCGAGCACCGCGCGCTCGGGGCTCGCCTTCAGCCCCAGCCCGAGCCCGCCATAGACGCGAAATTCGCCCGCTAGCGCGAACACCGCAACAGCCCCCTTTGCGTCTCCGCGTTCCGTGAACTCACCAGCCGTCGAAGCCCCGAGCAACGCCGCACCCGGGAAGCGGACAGAGAGCACTGCTACGACTTCTCCGAGTGGCTGGAGAGTCGAGGCGAACACCAACAGCAGCTTGGGCTCGGTGTCCCCGAGTTGTTGACGAACTTCGCGCGCGAGCGTCTCGGCAGCGTCGACCGCGGTTCCCGAAGCAAGTGCGGTCGCTATCTTGGTCTCCATCACGGAACCTCTCTTCTTCGAGCGAGGCGGGCTCCACCTCAGCTGAACCCAAAAACTTACCATGCCTCGGCGCTCCGCGCTCGGCTCTCCATCGCCCGGCACCTTAGTTAGTGGAGGAATGCGAGCTTGAGGCTCTCGAGCTCGGCATGCGCGCCTCAGCTCTACCGCGACGCTCGCGTACTGGGCCCGGCTCCAACCGCTCGAGCTTCGATCAACGGCGTGCACGTGGACGCTATTGGTTGGGCCGTGGTCTCGATGTGGACAATGCGGCACCGAGGTGGTCCAGGGCGCACCGAGCCGAATCGGGGCCTCCGTCTGGGCAGCGGTCGGCTGGCAGTGAGAGGCACAATTGTCCCTGATTACAGCCATTTGGCTCGATATCACGGACTTGGTCGCCGAGAGCCGTGTGGCAACCCAGAATCGCCAAGCGCGGATAGCGCCAGCATCTGACTCGACAACTAAAGGCCCGACTCGATGTCGCCGTATTGGTGGAACATTGATGCCAAGGGAGCTCCTCAGCGCAGCACCGACCGCGGGGGCTCCTCGAGCTCGCGAAGGTCGCTTTCGGTTGCCGAGGTCCATTGCGCGGATCGCCGTTGCGACCTGGTTCGGTGCCATGTTGCTCCTCGGTGCAGCTCTGTTGGCGAAGCATGTCGTCGCTTTGCCCGTGCCTGAGAAGGACGCTCGTCTTGCGCGATCGGTGGCTACCCTGCGCGTTCCCGCTGCGCAGGGCAAGTGGCTAGCGGTTCACGTCCTTTACGCCGAGTGTCGCTGTTCCCAGCGCGTCGTCGCTCACCTCATCTCGACCGCGCGCCCGAAGGATTGGGACGAAACGGTGCTCTGGGTGGGCAAAGCGACGCCCGATCCCGCGCTGAGCGAGCACTACCACGTCAAAAAAATTACGAGCACCGAGCTAGCCCGCCTCGGTATCGAAGCGGCCCCGCTGCTCGTGGTCCTCGATCCGCAGGATCATCTCCATTACGCAGGCGGATACACCACACGCAAGCAAGGCCCGGTGATCGACGACCTGCGGATCCTCGATGCGGCGCAGCACCCAGGGCCACTCGAAAGTCTGCCGGTGTTCGGCTGCGCGGTGAGCGACCGCCTCAAGCAAGAACTGTCGATTCTTCCCGGGTTGTGAGGGTGAGATGAGCACGGCACTCAAGTTTTTGATTCTTCCGAACGAGATCACCACGTTCGAACGCAGCTACCTAGCGCGCGTCAACCGGATCGCAGTGCTCTTCCTCGCGGCGCACGTACCCGCCTTCGCGTTGATCGCTTGGTTCCACGGCACCGGACCGGTCTTGGCGGTCGTCTTGACGAGCGTCGTGCTCGCGGGCCCGGTCCTCGCTCGATACGCGACGCAAAACCCCCGCCACATATCGGTCGTCTGCGGTATCGCAGCGATGTTCATGGGCGGGCTGCTCGTGCATTTCGGTCAGGGACCGGTGCAGATCGAGATGCACTTCTACTTCTTCGCGTTGATCGCGATGTGCGCAGTATTCGGGAACCCGCTAGTGATCGTCGCAGCAGCGGTCACTGTCGCGTTGCACCACCTGATCCTGTGGCTGGTGTTGCCGCGGAGCGTCTTCAACTACGAGGCGGAGTGGTGGGTGGTCGGTGTGCACGCCGCGTTCGTGGTGCTGGAGTCTGTTGCAACTTGTTTCATTTCGCGCAGTTTCTTCGACAACGTCATCGGCTTGGAGAAAATCGTCCAAACTCGAACGGCAGCGCTCGACTCCAAGAACCGAGACATGCGCCTACTGCTCGACAACGTGCAGCAGGGGTTCCTGACGATCGATCGAGCCGGTGGCCTTGCGCTGGAGCGATCGGCCGCCGTCGACGCTTGGTTTGGTGCGCCCGCGCCGTCCGCGTCATGGTTCGACTACCTCGCCACTCTGTCCCCCGACTTCGCAGAGCGGACTCGCTTCGCATGGGATGACGTGCTCGAGGACTTCATGCCACTCGAAGTGACCCTCGAGCAGATGCCTCGTCGGCTTGCCAGCGGCGGAGCTCACTATCGCGTCACATACCGGCCAATTGGCGCCACCGAGCCGCACGAGAATTACCTGGTCATCGTGACGGACGTGACCACCGAGGTAGCCCGCGAACAAGCAGAGCTCGAGCGACGGGAAGCGATGGCGCTCTTCGAGCATCTCTTGGCGGACCGCGCGGGGTTCGAGAGTTTCCTCGAGGAAGCCTCCAATATCGTCAGCACGCTCGTGCTTGGCCGCTCGACGGACGCGAACGTCGTCAAACGACTGATCCACACCCTGAAGGGCAACGCCGCGTCGTACGGTTTGCAGGGCGTCGCTGACGAGTGCCACGCACTCGAAGATTCCTTGGCCGCAGGCGGCTTGCTCCCGCTGCAGGCATACTCAAATCTGAAGGAGCGCTGGGGGAGGCTCGCGTCGGTCGTCGACTCGCTGCTCGGTGCTCGATCGCCGTCCATCGAGATCGATGACCTACAATATGCAGCGCTCGAATCGGCCGCTCGAAGCGGCGAGTCAGGCCCCGCGCTGCTTCGGCGCGTGCGCGATCTGAAGCTAGAGCCAACCGCTAGACGGCTGAAGCACTTTCAAGAACAGGCTATTCGCATTGCCAGCCGCCTGGGCAAGGGGCACATCCGCGTCGCGGTCGAGGATCACGGGGTGCGCCTGGATCACCACGCATGGGCCGATTTTTGGGGAGCGTTCATCCACGCCGTGCGAAACGCGCTCGACCACGGCATCGAAGCCGATGACGAACGAGCAGCCGCGGGCAAGACCGCTCCGGGAACGCTGACGTTGCGCACGTACGAAGAAAAGGACCGACTGTTCGTCGAGATCGCGGACAACGGTCGAGGCATCGACTGGCAGGAAGTGGCCAAGCGAGCGGCGGAAGCCGGCTTGCCAACGGATACGGCTCTCGCCCTCGAGCGCGCCCTGTTCGTCGACGGCATCTCAACGGCTACCTGCGTCAGCGACGTGTCGGGCCGGGGCGTTGGAATGGGCGCGTTGCTTGCTGCAACGCGATCGCTAGGCGGCGACCTCAGCATTCAAAGCAAACTCCGCGAAGGCACGACGGTACGCTTCGCGTTCCCGTCGTCGGTCCTGCGCGCGGCAGAGATGTCGCCGCCGCTGGCCGCGGTGAGCTGACCTGCCTTCAGTCGAGTGCGCGGGGCTCAGAGATAGCGAATTTCGCCGATACTGAGGACTTCGTCGGTAACGCCTTGCTTCAACTTCGAGGCATTGAAGTCCGCGAGGTAGTATTCCAGCGAGACGCGCACGTCACCCCTCGTGAGCTGAACGCCAAACGACGGGCGTCGTCCCGGATAGCGCATGGTGCTACCGGCAGCGCGGATGAAGATTGGGGTTGTCTGCTGAATCGACATCGCGTGTTGAGCGAAGAACGCGTTGATCCTACCGAGGATCCGGTTACACAACTCGCCCACCAAGTCCTCCAAACGGTCGACCGCAACCATGCGCACGCCGGGAACGAAGCGTTCGTATAAGGCCCTGGCGTGCTCGTCGGTCATGCTCGCCATCAAGTGACCAGACGCCTCACCGCTGAAGGAAATGATCGAGCTCAAGTCCGAAAGCGCCGTGTGGTTCGCCACGAGGAACGCCTCGCCCTCGATCCTGAAGTCGCCAAGGGTCCGGAGTACCTCGAGAGCAGCGCCCTTGATCGCATCCGCGACCAGGCTCGGGTAAAAGTGCTCGGCCAGCAACGCCGACACCGCGCTGCGGAGGGCATCAGGGCGAAACGGCTCCGGAATGAGGCTGTGAGGAGCGGGGCCGCGCTCTCGGTTCGCGGTCGCGGTCGCGGTCGCGGTCGCGCGAATACCCCAGATCATGCGCAAGGACGGTCGAACTTCTTTCACTTGCGTGAGGAAATCCGTGCCCCCGTCCTCCGCTGCCGCAGCGCTGGCGATGACCAATGAGAGCCGTTCGTTCGCTGCCAAGAAATCGAGGGCCGCAGCTAGCGTCGGCACCCAAATCACCTGGAAACCCAAAAGATCGAGCTCCTCCATGATGCCGAGGAAGGCGCCCTCAGCGCGATCCACCACGAGCACCTGACGCGCGGACTTCACTTGTTCGCGCTCCGCGTGGGCTCACTGCTTTTCGTCGCCGAGCCCACCTTGCCGAACAGAGCCTTCTCGACCGCCTTCCAGAGCAAGTCGGGGCTGATCGGTTTCACCACCCAGGCGTTGGCCCCCGCCTTTTTTCCTTCGCTCGCGCGTGTAGTCGACGCGTCCGAAGTCAAAACGAAGATCGGCGTCGCCGCGTACCCAGGCTGCTTCCTGAGCTCCTGAATCATCTGGAGGCCGTCCATTGCCGGCATGTGGACATCGGTGAAAACGAGATCGAAGGCTTCTGCTCGAGCTCGCCACAGCCCCTCGCGGCCGTTCGCCGCCTCGGTAACCCTGGCACCTTTCGCCTCGAATGCGACTCGAAGCTGCGAGCGAGCGGCCGCCGAATCATCCACAACCAGTATCGACCAGGTCATGCGCTGCCTCGTCCTGTCAGCCTAGAAAGGGGGCCGTCCTGGCCCATCCGTCGTGCCGGATTCCCATTCTAACGCGCAGAACGGCCAGCCTCGCTATCTCCTAAGAGTGGGCAGCAATTCGCGGGATCTGAACGCGACTTGGACGGAACCCTGCTCAGCTTTTCGAGGGAAATTCGTGGCCATAGCCGGCAATCGGCCGGCGCGTTAATTGGCTATCGCGGGCGGCCGTTCGCTTCACCGTGACCAATTCTACGCTCCTCGTCAGGCAACCCCTGGTTGCGGCCAAAGCGACGGAGCTCTCCTTGTTGGACGAGCTGCCGGATGGCGTTGTAGTGATGACCGCGCAGGGTATCGTCGAGATCGCCAATCGACGATTTCTCGAGCTGGTGGGTCGAAGCGAGGACGAGGTAATTGGCCGCCCGATCGACGCCATCGTCGCCGACGAGGACATGCTGCAGCTCGTCGGCGTCGAAGCCATGTTCAAGGACGCGGCCTCCGACTCGAGCGTCATTTTTTGCGCGTCGGACGGCAGCTCGCGTCGTCTGATCGTCTGTTCTGCAAAGTCCAGCGACGCGCGAAGGATCTTACTGACCACACGCGCAGCGGGGCTAGTTCAGGAAGAGCTCGCGAACACCACTCGCTGGGCCGCTTCGGAGCAAGAGCGAGCGCATGACCTGGCTCAGGCACGTGATGCGTTGGCAGCGAAGAACGAAGCGCTGCACGCCGCACAGCAAGAGATCGAGGCTGCATACGCCAAACTTCAGGGAGAAGTGTCGGCACGCGAGCGACTCGAGAAAGAGCTGCGGTTGGCGCAAAAGCTCGAAGGGATCGGACAACTAGCGGCTGGCGTCGCGCACGAGATCAACACGCCGATGCAGTATGTCGGCGACAACATCGCGTTCCTGGTTCGCGCGTTCGCCATGACGAGCGAGTACATTGCCGCGTCGGAGGCGGCGGTATCGGAGAACGGCAGCGCGACTTTCGAGGAAGCACGAGCCACGCTCGAATCCGCAAAGGCACGGCTGAAGCTCAAGTTTCTGCTGGAGAATTCGCCGAAGGCCTTGCAAGACGCAAAATCAGGAATCGATCACGTTTCCAGTATCGTGCGAGCCATGAAGTCCTTCGCTCACGTGGACGAGGACCAACAAGCTCCTGGCGATATCAACCAAGCCATCCGCGATACGCTCGTGGTCGCGCAGAACGAATACAAGTCCGTGGCTGAAGTCGAGACCGACTTAGGCGCCATCCCAAGCGTGACGTGTTTCCTCGGCCGGTTGAATCAGGTATTTTTGAACCTGATCGTCAACGCGGCTCACGCGATCGGCGACGCTAAGCCGATCGCCGGCGGGAAAATCCGTATCGCCTCGCGCGCCGAGAACGACAACGTCATCCTCACTTTCTCGGACAACGGGGGCGGCATCCCCGAACGCATTCAGCACAAGGTGTTCGATCCATTCTTCACGACCAAACCGGTCGGTAAGGGCACCGGGCAAGGCCTGTCTCTCGCGCGAGGTATCGTGGTGGACGCGCACGGCGGAACGCTTTCATTCGAGACCTCCAGCGGCCAAGGCACGGTATTCAGCGTACGTTTGCCAATCGGCGGTCGGAGCCTCGCAGCGAGCGAGCTAGAACAGTAGCGTCTCGCCTTCCGACACGGGCGCCGCTTCGAAGACTCCCGACTCGGGGAGATCGAAGCCCTCGTCGAATTCGCAGTCCATCCACACGCACACGACGCCGCCGTCCGCAGTAAAAAGCTCGGCCACCAAGCGCTGCTGCAGGATTGGAGACAGGTGTTCTCCGCGGAGCGCGATCGGGGTCGACGCGAAGATCTCCACGCCCCGGGACAGCATTTGGTTTTTCACGCGTCCGAGCAATTGATTCGCGAGCTCGCAGATCCAATCCCGATGGGACGGATTGGTGGCGGGGTTGGTGCGGTCCAACGGCTCGCGCGTGGTGGCCAACACTAGAGCGCCGCGCATGTGTCTCGAGGTGAAGCCCATGATTCCACACAGCAGAAACTGCTCTGCAGACAGGGATTTGCCGGGCTCGCCTGCGCGAATCTCCAGCTTGTAGTCAGCGAACAGCTTGAGGCAGTTGTCTGCCACCAATCGATCCAGGGTTTGCTTGTTTGTGGCAGTCATGTAAATCCCTCGGAGTTCCTGATCGTACGTAGCGCCTCGGCCATTCGGTCACGCAGTCGTGATCTTGCGAATCGCAGCCAACAGCAGGTCTGGCTTGAAGGGCTTGACGATCCAACCCTTTGCTCCCGCCGCCTTGGCACGCTGAACCAGCTCGTGCTGCCCCTCCGTAGTGAGCATCACAATGGGAAGCCGCGTGTGCTTCGGATCTTTCTTGACCGCCTCGAGCATCTCGAGCCCGCTCATGCGAGGCATGTTCACGTCACAGATGACCGCAGCGAGGTCCGTTAGTCGATTGATGGCATCGGCACCCTCGGAACCATCGCTCGCCTCGACGACATCGAACTCGCCAATGCCCAGTGCCGCCCTCACCTGCTGCCGAACAGTGGCCGAGTCGTCAACTACAAGGACTCTCTTTGTCATACGATTCTTCCCTCAGCGCCCACGAAGTGAGCTCGTGGGCGCGATCGGCCATCACCCGGGGTTCAACGGCGCCTGCGCGGTTATCTTAAGTTGGAACGCCCGGGGCCGTTTCTACTCATGCGGCACCGGAAAGCGGCGTTTCAAGCCAAGCGCGCGAGGCAGCCATGCACCACGCAGCACAGCATCGAGTCATTCTCGTCGACGTGAACGATCGCTCACGCGAGGTCGTGGCTCGCCGCTTGGCTGCCCAAGGCTACATCGTGGAGCCATTCGGTGACCCCGCGATCGGCGCAGAGGCCGCCCTCGCCGCGCCGCCAGGCGCCGTGGTCGCGGATCTCTGGATGCCCAGCATCTCGGGAGTGCAGTTGTGTCGCCTCTTGCGCGCCGAGCCTGCAACCGCAAACGTGCCCGTGATTCTCCGCGGCCAGAACGACGATCCGCGCAGTCGGTTCTGGGCAGAGCGTGCCGGAGCGGTGGCCTATGTAGTCAAGGGGCGCATCAGGGAGCTCGTGCGCACCCTCGCGACTACAGCCGAAACCGCGGAGCCGAGCGACGGCTTCTTCATGCAATTGAGCGGCGGGCTGGTGGACATCCGCGAGCGCATCGCCCGACATCTCGACCTCGCGCTATTCGACTCGGTCATCGCGGCCGAGGTCAGGGCGCTCGCGAGCTGTGGCTCGTTCGAGCGCCTATTCGACATGTTCTCGCAGTTTCTCTCGCAAGTGGTCAGCTATCGGTGGATGGCGGTGGTAACCGAAGATGGTCAATTCGGTTTGCACTACCACCCGCGTGATGCCGAGACGGCCGAAGCCGATGCTCGTCGCCTGCTCGAGCTGCCAGAAGGCACGAGCGCGCTGCGAGTCGAAGACGAGGACGCTCACGGCGACACTCCCGCGGCCGACCCAATCGTGTGCCCCGTGCCTTTCGGAACCCGCCAGCTCGGGAGGCTTGCGCTCGCGCTGAGCGTCGACGGCGAGCCAGAGAGTGCGGGAATCGTCAGGCTAGTCGCGCGCGAGCTTGGGGGACCGTTGCGAATCGCCGCGCTGATGGACGAATCGCAGCGGCTCGCGACGACCGATCCGCTGACCGGTCTGTCGAATCGGCGAGCACTCCTAGCTGCCTTACACGTCGAGATTTCGCATGCGCGGCGTCATGGCACGCCGCTGTCGTTCTGCTTGCTAGACGTGGATCATTTCAAGAGTGTCAATGACGTCCACGGTCACGCTGCGGGTGACCTAGTTCTTGCCTCCATCGGTCAACTTCTCCGCCGCGAGCTTCGTGTTCCCGACGTTCCAGCGCGTTGGGGCGGCGAGGAATTCGTCGTTGTATTGAAGCAAAGCAACGGCGCCGGCGCCTTGGTCGCCGCAGAGCGAATCCGCAAAGCCGTGGAAGTCCTCGAGATTGGTTCGGGCGGCAGGGCCATCCCGGTAACCGTGTCGATCGGTGTTTCGGAATTCAGCGCAGCAGATTCAGCGGAGACGCTGATCGAGCGCGCCGACAGCGCGATGTACCGCGCAAAGTTGGGCGGACGGAACCGCGTCGAGCTCAGCTCGAGTGCAACCGTCGAGCTTCCGCTAACGGTGGCCGCCATCCAGACTGATGTGAACTGACGGAGCAGTGTTATCATCGAGCCATGGTGGAGAGCGCCAACGCGAGCCGGGCTGATGAACCGCGGATCCTAGTCGTCGACGATGACGAGGCGGTCCTCGGGGTTCTGCAACGGGCCTTGTCCACACCTCGCGCTCACGTCGCGACCGCGAGCACGGGCGCAATCGCCCTCCTCCGTCTAGCGGAGGAGTCGTTCGACGTGATTGTCAGTGATATTCAGATGCCCGGAGTGAGCGGACTGAAACTGCTTCGAGCGGTGCGTAACCACGATCTGGACCTACCGATAGTGCTGATGACTGGCCAACCCGACCTCAAGGGAGCCGCAGAAGCCGTCGAATACGGCGCTTTTCAATACTTGATCAAGCCAATCGAGATCGAGCGGCTGCGTACAGTCGTGGAGCGCGCAATCGATTTGGGGCGCGTCGCCCGTCTGAAGCGCCAATGCGCACAAGAATTTGGGAGCGGTTCATTCTACGTTGGCGACCGTGCGGGCATCGATGCCAAGTTGGACAGCGCTCTGCATTCGTTGTGGATGGCGTATCAGCCCGTCGTGCGCGCTTCGGACGGCACGGTCTTCGGCTACGAAGCACTGTTGCGTAGTGAGGAACCGGCGCTACCATCTCCCGGAGCGGTGCTGCGAGCTGCAGCACGGGTCGGGCGCACTCACGACGTCGGTCGGGCCGTTCGCGCCTTGGTCGCCGCCGACATTCAGCGCTGGCCAGACCAGGACGCGCTACTTTTCGTCAATGTGCACCCGGAAGACCTGCTCGACCCGGCGTTCTATCTTGCCAGCGCACCGCTGAGCCGCGTCGCTAGCCGCGTCGTCGTTGAGCTCTCGGATCGAGCGGTCATGGACCAAGTGAACGAGGTCGAGAACCGGATCGCGCGCCTGCGTGGGCTCGGCTTTCGCGTCGCCATCGACGACTTGGGAGCCGGTCACTCGGGCCCCGCAACGTTCACGCAGATCGAGCCCGCATTCGTGAAGCTCGACATGACCGTCGTGCGCGACGTTCACCGCAACAAGAACAAGGCGAATGTCGTGCGATCGATGGTGCAGCTGTGTCACAAGATGGGGCAGTCCGTCATTGCAGAGGGCGTCGAGAGCCACCCGGATTGGGACACCCTGCGAACGTTCGGCTGTGACTTCGGACAAGGTTACTTCTTGGGTAGACCGAGTCCGCTTTCGCAGCTGGATTCGTTACCAAGCTCAGCCAAGTGAGTCGCAGGACATTGTGTTGCACAAATGTCGTATCAGACTCGTACACTCGCTGCGTCCTCACTGACCGATGGCGAACATTCATGTCGGTTCGCCGGTGACGAGGTGCCACTTACCTGGTCCGAACTCGATGCGTCGCAGTACCAGCGCGAGCAACCAGTGGTAGCCTTTGGTTATGGTGGCTATGGAGACACCTCGGGGTCTGAGCGTGCCAGAGAAGACGCGCGTACTACTTGTCGATGATGATCCCGCGGTTCTGACGACGACGCGACGGGTCCTCGAAAAGGGTGGGCATGACGTCGTCGCCTGCGGCAGTGGGCGCGAAGCGCTCGCTCTTCTCGCGAGCGGCGAGTTCGACGTCATGCTGAGCGACATCGAAATGCCGGGGATAACGGGCCTCAAGCTATTGCGAGCGGTTCGTGAGCACGACCTCGACCTGCCGGTGATCCTGATGACCGGCAACCCCGCCATTCAGAGCGCCGTGGACGCCGTCGGCTACGGAGCGTTTCGTTATCTGATCAAGCCCATCCCATTCGCGACGTTGAAATCGATCGTCGCTCGCGCCGCGGTGGTCGGACAGATGGCGCGTTCCAAACGCGCGTACGTCGAGGAGTTCGGGAGTGGGAAGTTCCGCATCGGCGATCGAGCAGGGGTCGATGCGATGCTCGATCGCGCTATTTCCACGTTGTGGACGGCCTATCAACCGATCGTGCGTGCCGTCGACTCGAGCATCTTTGCGCACGAGGCGCTGATGCGCGTCGAAGAACCCATGCTGCCTCATCCAGGGGCCGTACTCGCGGCCGCAGAACGCGCCGCGCGGATTCACGATGTCGGCCGCGCGGTCCGAGACAGCGTCTTCCTCAGCGCACAGGCGGCAGACGATGACTGGTTGCTGTTCGTCAACCTGCACCCTGAGGATCTGCTCGACTCCACTTTGTATCTCCCGGACTCGGCGTTCTCGTCGCTCGCTCGACGTGTCGTCCTGGAGGTCACCGAGCGGGCTTCACTCGATCACATCACGGGGATCCACGACAGAATCGCTACCTTGCGTGGCCTCGGATTTCAGATCGCGCTCGATGATTTGGGCGCGGGCTACGCCGGCTTGACGAGCTTCACGCAGCTCGAGCCCGAGTTCGTGAAGCTCGACATGTCCCTGATTCGCGACGTGGACCAAAATCCAACGAAACAAAAGATCATTCGTTCGATGGTCAGGCTGTGTCACGACATGGGCAAACAGATCGTCGCAGAGGGGATCGAACGCAGCCAGGAGCGGGACTGCCTCGTCGAGCTCGGCTGCGACTTGCTTCAGGGCTACCTGTTTGCAAAGCCGGGAAGACCTTTTCCCACCGTGAATCACTAGCCGACTCCCTCGTTGTTCCGTACAAGACTCCGATTTTCAACGGGTGGAACACGCCCATGGCGAAAACCGCCAGGCAGCAACGGCCAGTTCACCGCGAACGCTGCGAGCTTCTCCACTAGCTCGTGAGACGACGCGTTCCCGCATGCTCGGCCTCGCCCATCAGCGGGGCCGGCCGAGCGTTGCGCGCGCCAAGCTGTTGCGATTTGTAACACCCACGCTTCCTTTGCAATGAGGTCGAGCCGATTGCCCGTTGCAGATCAGCTTTCGCGATATAGTCCTCGGTCGGAGGAAGCGTGAGATGACGGCTGCGTCATTCACGAGGAAGTATGGAAACGGCGAAGCAGCACGTCTTACTCGTCGACGACGAGCCACAGATCCTCACCGCCCTAGAAGACCTGTTGGGCGACGACTACACGGTGTTCAAGTCCGAGACGCCGCAACGTGCCTTGGATCTAGTGCGCGCCGATCAGGAGATAGCCGTCGTCATCACCGATCAGCGCATGCCGCACATGAACGGCGATGAGTTTCTGAGCAAGATTGGCGATCAGAGCCATGCTTTGCGGATCATGGTTTCCGGCTTCGCGGATCTTCCTGCCGTGCTGCGCGCCGTCAACGACGGCAAGGTGTACGCCTACGTCACGAAACCGTGGGACGAGCACGATCTACTGCGCAAGGTCCGCACGGCGGCCGCCCATTTCCGCCTCGCCCAAGAGCTCGAATACGAGCGCCGCTTGCTGCGCGATCTGATGGACAACAGCCCGGACGGCATCTACTTCAAAGATGCCGATTTGCGCTTCTTGAAGGCGAACGGGTCGTTTGCCAGGGCCATTGGGCGCGACACGCCGGACGAGCTCGTGGGCCACCGTCTGCCGGATATCCTGGGCGAACAGCACGAGTACTTGGACGCCGAGGCGGAGGACCGAGCGGTGCTGCTAGAGCGGCGTCCAATCCTCGACGCGATCCGCGAACATCGCCGCGCTGGGCGACGCTACTTCATCTCGGAAACGAAGGCGGCGATCCAGAGCGCGTCCGGTAGCCCGATTGGCATCGTCGGCATTTCGAGGGACGTCACCGAGCGGGTCGAAACCTCCGAGGCGCTCCGCGAAAGCGAGGCCCTACTCCAACAGCAAACGCGAATTTTGAATTCGATCTTGGACGGCATGGGCGACGGCGTCGTCGTGATCGGTCGGGACGGTCGCACCTTGCTGTTCAACAAAGAGGCGGCCCGCGTGCTAGGCGTCGCGACGCGCGATATTCCGGCCGAAGCCTGGCCTGAGACTTATGGGCTCTGCTCAGACGACGGAAAGACGCCGCTCTCCGTCGAGCAAAACCCGCTTTGTCGAGCGATGCGCGGCGAACCGCTGGTGCAGATGGATCTCCACGTAACGAACGCGGTCGTCGCGAGCGCGTTCGTTGCCGTGACCGTGACACCGCTGAAAGAACCTGGCGGCGCGATCGTGGGTGCCATCGCGCTGCTTCGCGACGTGACTCAGCAACGCAACCTGGAGCAGCAACTCGCGCAATCGCAAAAGATGGAAGCGATCGGACAGCTTGCTGGCGGGGTGGCCCACGACTTCAACAACTTGCTGACGGTGATCGTGGGTTGCGGGGAGCTGGCGCTCGAGGAGCTCGAACCAGAGGATTCACGGCGCGGGAACCTGGTCGAGGTTTTGGCCGCCGCTCAGCGTGCCACCCTGCTCACACAACAACTGCTCGCCTTCAGCCGGCGGCAGGTCATTCAGCCGAAGGAGATTCAGCTAAATGAGGTGATTGGCGAATTCGAGAGCATGTTGCGCCGGCTGATTCCGAACCGGATCGAGCTCACGACCGTGCTGCGCTCGGGTTTGAGCTTGGTCACAGCCGACAAGAGCCAGCTCGAACAAGTCATCCTAAACCTTGCCATCAATGCACGCGACGCAATGCCGCACGGCGGGGCGCTCAGACTAGAAACGGATGAAGAAACGCTGAGCGAGAGCGCCGCCGCCGAGCTCGGAGCGACGCGTGGTCGATTCGTCGTTTTGACCGTGATCGATACGGGCGACGGCATGTCCGAGGAGACGCGTAAGCGTATCTTCGAGCCATTTTTCACGACCAAGGAGGTCGGGAAAGGGACAGGGCTCGGTCTGTCCACGGTCTACGGGATCGTGCGCCAGAGCGGCGGCTACATCCAAGTGCTCAGTGCTCCGGGTGAGGGCACGGAATTTAGAATTTTGCTGCCTCGAAGCACTCGTCACACGCCGACCTTTTCCAGCCTTCCTCCGAAAAAAACCGGCACGACCGGCGCGCACATTCTGCTCGTAGAAGGCGACGACTCAGTGCGCCAGATTGCGGCACGTATCCTACGCTCCGAGAAGCACTCGGTCGTCGAGGCCGCTGGCCAGGCAGACGCTCGAGTCTTCCTGTTCGACAAGGCGACACGGATTGACGTGCTTCTGATCGATGTTGGGATGGCCGGGCAAGCGTTCCAAGAGGAGATCGCGTCTGCACGGCCCAGCGTCAGGCTCATCCTCATGACCGGCGGAGGGGCGATCACGATGCGGCAGCACGGGTCCGCGACCGCGGAAGCCGCCCTGCTGGCAAAACCCTTCTCGCGGACCCAGCTTCTCGAGAAAGTTCAGGGCGTCCTCGCGCAGGCGGCAAGCGACCAGAGCCCGTGAGGCGACCGCCGCGGTAGAGTGACGATGGATATCAGCACCGAGTCCGGTCTGAAAATGCTGCTCTGCCGAGCTGGGTCGCTGGTGTGTGGGCTCCGCATCGAGAGCGTGGCCGAGACGATGCGGCCGCTGCCGATCGAACCAATCAGCGGTATGCCGGAGTTCGTGTCGGGGCTGTCGATCGTTCGCGGCGCGCCAGTGCCAGTCGTCGATTTGGCCAGGTTGCTCGGTGACGAGAGCGACACGCAGCCCGGACGCTTCGTAGTCGTAAAGACAGACGCGCGACGGGTTGTTCTTGCTGTGTCGGAGGTGACTGGGCTTCGAACGTTGGACGCAAAATCATTCGGGGGCTTGCCTCCCCTGCTGCAAGGCGCTCGCGCCGACCTCGTGAGCGCCGTCGGTTCTTTGGACGCACAGCTGCTGCTCGTCTTGGAGAGTGGGCGAGTCCTGCCGGACTCCGCGTGGTCCAAGCTTCGCGCAGCGGGTGTCGAGACATGAGCGCACTGCTTTCCTCCGCCGAGCTGGAACGTTTTCGCTCGCTCATTTCCAAGCGCCTGGGACTCTGGTTCGACGACGGAAAGCTCGAATATTTGGCGAATATCCTGGAGCGCCGGCTCGAGGCACGCAGCGAGGTCGCTTCGTTCTATCTCGCAAACCTCGACGCGGCTCCGAAGACACACGCGGAGCTCAGAGCTATCGCGCAAGAGCTCACGGTCGGCGAAACCTATTTTTTTCGACACACCGATCAGTTCCGCGCTTTCGCCGAGGTCGCGCTGCCCACTCGCATCGAGGCACGCAGCACCGTCAAACAGTTGCGCTTCCTGTCCGCGGGTTGTTCGTCCGGTGAGGAGGGCTATTCACTCTCGATCCTGACGCAGCAACACTTGCAGGGCGCCAGCTGGGAGGTCGCGATCAAAGGCGTCGATGTCAATCCGCGAGCGGTGGAGAGAGCTCGCTTGGCTCGCTACTCCTCTTGGGCGCTGCGCGAGACGCCCGAGGATGTTCAAAACCGATACTTTGCAGTCGACGGGCGGGAGTACGTCCTGTCCAAAACCATCCGGGACACGGTCAACTTCGAAGAGGAGAATCTGGTTGGCGAGGAGCTGTGGGCGGCCGAGAGCTACGACGTGATCTTTTGCCGTAACGTGCTGATGTACTTCACGCCAGAGAGTGCACAGCGCGTGGTGACGCGGTTCGCGCGAGCGCTCGCCCCAGGCGGGTATCTTTTTCTTGGTCACGCCGAGAATTTGCGGGGCTTGTCCGTTGATTTCGAGCTGTGTCACACGCACGGCACTTTTTACTACCGGCGGAAGGACGCACTGGGACTGGGGCGCGCCGCAACCAAGCTCGCCGAGCTTGCTACGCCGCAGGCAGTGTCTTCCGCGAGGCTGCCCGACGATTGGACCAGCACTTGGCTGGAGACGGTTCAGCGCTCTTCAGATCGAATCCGGGTGCTGACCGAGCAGGCGCCGACTGCCGCTCCACACGCGATTGCTTCACGGGCTGCGACTCCGCGCGCAGCGGCGTTGGACCTGAGCCTCGCGCTGGAGCTACTGGCGCACGAACGGTTCGCCGAGGCCTTGGACGTTCTGTCTCGCCTTCCACCGACTTCGGCACAAGACGCGGATGCGGTCCTGCTCAGGGCGGCACTGCTGACTCATTGCGGGAGGCTCGACGCGGCCGAGCTGGCTTGTGCCGAGTTGCTCGCCCTAGATGGTCTGAGTGCCGGGGCGCACTATTTGCGAGCGCTGTGCCGGGAACGCCAAGGGGACACGCGAGCGGCGATAGAGCACGCGCAGACCGCCAGTTATCTGGAGCCGGCATTCGCGATGCCCCATTTGCATTTGGGTTTGATGGCCCGGCGCACCGGAGAGCGCGCGACTGCACAGCGCGAATTGAGCCAAGCGGCGCTCCTCTTGCAGCGCGAAGAGCCGTCGCGTTTGCTCTTGTTCGGTGGTGGATTCAACCGCGATGGCTTGATCGCGCTGTGTCGCTCAGAGCTAGACCGGCTGGGAGCCGCCACATGAGCGCGCCGCAGCAACTCGACGACCAGTTGCGCGTGCTGCGCGAGGAGTTCGATCACTCGTTTGCCGTTGCCACGGTCCAAGTCGCAGCGCAGCAGCTCGATTTCGTCGCCATTCGCGTCGCAGGCGATCCGTATCTGCTTCGCCTGTCCGAGGTGGCAAGTCTTCATGCCGACCGCAGACTGGTCGGGGCTCCAAGCCTGCTCCCGGAGCTGCGTGGGATAGCGGGCTTCCGTGGGATCTTGACGCCGGTCTACGATCTCGGTGCCCTGCTCGGTTACGCGCCGGAGCCCAACTCGAAGTGGCTCGTCGTAGCGCAGTGGCCATCGCCGATCGCGTTCGCGTTCGGGGCGTTCGAGGCGCACCTGCGGGTCCCGGCGGAGCGGGTTTCACTCGCCAATAGCGAGGCGAATAGCGCAGTCAACGGCGCGGTCCACGACGGCAACGGCGCCGTGCCTCTGCTGCATTTGCCCTCGCTCGTCGAGGGGGTTCTACAACGTATCAAGGCCCTCGGGCTATCGCAGGAACGGTGAGGGATGCGCATCAATTGGACTTTCGGACGAAAGCTGGCGCTTGGGTTTGCCATCGCAGTGTTGACGTTGCTGATCATCGGCGTCTCCGGCTATCGCAGCACGGAGCACTTGATAGAGAACGATCAGTGGGTCACGCACACGCACGAGGTGCGCACGAAGCTCGCCGACCTGATCTCGGCTCTCAAAGACGCGGAGACAGGGCAGCGCGGTTTCGTGATCACCACAGATGAGGCATTCCTCGAGCCGTATCGTGATGCGCTCCCGCAAGTCGACAGGTTGATGGGGGAATTGCGAAGCTTAACCTCCGACAACGACGTTCAGCAGCGCCGGCTGACGGAGCTGAGGCCGCTCATCGATGCCAAGCTCGCCGAGCTGCACCGAACCATCGAGATGCGCCGCTCGCAGGGCTTCGAGCCGACGATGAGAGTCGTCGCCGCCGGCGAAGGCAAGGTCTTGATGGACAAGATGCGCATCCTCATCGGCCAGATGGACGACGACGAATCGGGTCTGCTCAAGCGCCGCAACGCGGAGGCAGAGCTCAGCTCGGAGAACACGAAATCGGTCATTTTATGGGGAAGCCTGTTCGGCATCGCGTTCGTCGCCGCCGCCGGGACGCTCATTGCGCGTTCCCTCGCCTCGCAAATCGGCGCCGCGGTCCACCACATTCAGACGTCATCGGCGGAGCTTCAGTCTGCAGCCAATCAGCAAGCGACTGGCGCGAAGGAACAAGCCTCCGCGATGAGCGAGATCTCGACCACGATCAGCGAGCTCCTGGCCACCTCCCGACAGATCGCCGAGAGCGCGCGGCGTGTGGCAGAGATCGCTGATCAAACGGCCACCGCCGCACGGTCCGGAGATCTCACGGTCGAGAAAGGGCACGAGTCGATCGCGGGCATTCGCCGACAAGTGGACGTCATCGTTCACCACATGCTCGACCTCGGCAAAAAATCCCAGCAGATCGGCTCCGTGCTGGAGATCGTCTCCGAGCTCGCCGAGCAAACGAATATCCTGGCGATCAACGCCTCGATCGAGGCAGCGGGCGCGGGTGACGCAGGTCGTCGCTTCGGCGTCGTGGCGGATGAAATTCGGAAGCTCGCCGATCGCGTCGGCGGCTCGACCAAGGAAATTCGCGGCCTGATCGACGACGTGCGAAGCGCGGTGAACACCACGGTAATGACGACCGAGACGGGCTCCAAGGCGGTGGAAGCCGGGGCGGATCAGTTCGGCCGAGTTGCTGCGGCCTTCGGCCAAATCAGCGGCCAAGTAGCGACGACGACAGAAGCGGCCAAGGAGATTGAGCTGTCGACCAAACAGCAGGCGACCGCGGTGGAGCAGGTCAACGTGGCCATCACTAACGTCTCGCAAGCTTCCAAGGAAACCGAGGTCAGCACGGGACAGACGCTGCGCACCGCCGCTGAGCTCTCGCATCTGTCGCGCGAGCTCTTGCGTTTGGTTCAGCCCCAAGTGGAATCAGCAGCCCGAACCAACCCGAGCGCCTAACTTGGTGGATCCGTACCGGTACTTCCGCGTCGAGGCGGACGAGATCCTGGGTCAGCTCCAACAAGGGCTGCTCGAGCTCGAGAAGGGTGCGTCGTCTGCCGAGACGGTCGCGTCTCTGCTGCGGCTCGCCCATACGCTGAAAGGCGCCGCGCGTGTCGTCAAGCAGACTCGCATTGCCGACCTGTCGCACGCCCTGGAAGACATCTTCGTTCCCATCCGCAACGCGGGCTCGGCGGTCGAACCGAGCGCGATCAGCAAGTCGCTCGGTTACGTCGACGCAATGCGCGCTCAGTTGCTCCTGCTCTCGGCGCCCGTCACGAAGACGGAAACCACGAAGGTTGCCGCGGCCCCCGATCGCGCGCCAGACGAGCCCTTTTGGGCGGCCAAGCCCAACGTCGAGGATCTCGACGTCCTCATGGACGGCATTGGAGAGTTGAACAGCCAGCTCGGTGGAATCCGTCGCGCCCGCCGGATCTTCGAGCGAGCGAGGGGTGTCTCCGACTTGCTCGTCGAACAGTTCGCGCCGCGGCGCACGGGACAGGCCGGCGACAGCGGGACCGCCAAGTTGCGTGCCCTGGCTGAGGAGTTGCAAGCGACGCTCGGCATCGCCGAACGGGAGATCATCGCGAGCGTGGACCTCGCCGGTCGTGAGCTCGTCCAAGTGCGCGACGCCGCAGAGCGCCTTCGTTTGGTACCCGCGGAGCTCATGTGGGGAGCGCTCGAACGCACGGCGCGCGACGCTGCGGTCAGTCTGGGCAAGCAGGTCAAGTTCACGGCTCAAGGCGGCGATATCCGTCTGGATGCCGAGGTGCTCGGACTCATTCAGCGTGCCCTCATGCAAGCCGTTCGCAACGCGGTTGCACACGGCGTCGAGAGCCCAACCGAGCGCCAGGCCGCCGGAAAGCTCGCCGAAGGTCAAGTCGTTATCCTCGTGCAACGACGAGACAAGGACGTCGTTTTTTCGTGCCGCGATGACGGGCGCGGTTTGGATCTAGAAGCCGTTCGACGCGGAGCGGAGCGGCAAGGGGTAGCGCCCGCAACAGCTGCGACCATGGGGGCCGAAGCGCTGATTCAGTTGCTGATGCGTGGTGGTATCAGCACGGCACACGCCGTGACCGGCATGTCGGGACGAGGCATCGGACTGGATCTGGTGCGCGAGACAGCCGAAAAGCTCGGCGGGCGCGTCCACCTCGAGAGCGCGGCGGGGCGCGGAACGACGGTCGCGATTGCCGTGCCGGCTTCGATGTCCGCGCTGTCTGCGTTGCTCGTCGAGGTCGCCGGCCAGGTCGTTGCGCTGCCGCTCAGCGCGGTTCGGGGCACCTCTCGGCAAAACGCGGCTGACGTCGCGCACACCCCCGACGGCGACACGGTCCTGATGGAGGGCCAGGTCGTCCCGTATGTTCAGCTCGCTCGCCTGCTCGGCGCACGTGAGGCAGAGCGCGCCGCGTCCGCCAGCCGCTCTGCTGTCCTAATGAGCGCACAGGCGGGCCTGCTGGCCCTCGAAGTGGACCGCTTGCTCGGTGTGGAAAGCATCGTCGTGCGCGCGCTGCCCGAGCTGGCCTCGTTGGATTCAGTGGTGTCGGGAGCGTCGCTCGATGCGGACGGTAATCCGCGCATGGTGCTCGGCCCGGAGGGACTCGTGAAAGCGGCACGAAAGCTGGTTGCCGCGCCCAAGCAAGCTTCCTCGCCGCACGCGCCAATTCTAGTGATTGATGATTCCTTGACGACTCGCATGTTGGAACAGAGCATTCTGGAATCAGCCGGCTACGAGGTGGACCTGGCGACCTCCGGAGAAGAAGGGTTAGAGAAGGCGCGCCAGCGCAAGTACGCACTATTTCTCGTCGATGTGGAGATGCCTGGCATCGATGGCTTCACGTTCATTGCGGAGATCCGCAATGATCCGGCGCTCAAGGACATCCCCGCGATTTTAGTCACGTCCCGCGCTTCGGATCAGGATCGGCAGCGAGGCGTCGCGGTCGGCGCACAGGCCCACATCGAGAAGAGGGAATTCGATCAGGCGGACCTGCTACAGCGGATCCGCAAGCTCGTGAGCTGGGCATGACCAAGATCCGCGCCCTCGTCGTGGAAGACTCGCTGACCGTCCGACGGCGGTTGGTCGAGGTGCTCAGCTCCGACCCTGCCATCGAAGTAGTGGGAGAGGCCGAAAATGGGCAGCAGGCCATCGAGATGTGCCGCGCGCTGCGGCCCGACGTCATCACGCTCGACATGCATTTGCCGGTGCTGGACGGCGTGTCCGCGACCGAGCACATCATGGGCCACTTCCCGACGCCGATCCTGATCGTTTCGTCATCCACGAACCGGGGAG
>DATHOI010000230.1:0-8200 GCA_035485095.1 Polyangiaceae bacterium
CCATCCCAGTCCGGATCTCGCGGCACGATCACGTTGATTTTCGGGGATAAGCAAGCGCCTACATCTGCTGCATTCGCGGGCGCGTCGAACAGCCAGACACTGGCAGCGACTACGAGCGTGAGACGGCGTCGGCCGTTCCTAGGCATTCTAGTTAGCTTCTCCGTCCGAGCGGAATACTTCAAACGGATGCGTAGGATTTTGGGACGCCGGCGATGCGCACGAGGTCTGTCACATCGCGCACGCACTCGCGATGATCGGGCTCGCCGCACGTCTATTTCAGCTCGTGCGCGCCGCGAGGCTGTCATCACGGCACCCGCATCGCCGGCGGCGCAATAGTTGCTCACTGGCGCTTGCCTTGACTCTGCGCGGCGAGCTCTCCGGCACGCCCGCTTGCGCGGAGCGCTAACTTCGGCCTTTGGCGAACCAGACGGCCGCGGCTGCGTCCCTGGCAGCGACGGCATCCCGCCAGCCTGGCAGGGCTGCAAGGCCTTCGTACCAGCGCCGAATCTCGAGGAAGTGCTCGAGGGGCAGCCCGAAACGGATGGCCGTCGGCACGAGGGCTCCGACGGAGAAATCCGCGATCGTGAGCTGGTTGCCCTGCAACCACGTCCTGCCCGTGAGGTGACCGTCGAGCACCGCCGCGAAACGGGCGAAGTTCTGCTCGCCTCTGGTTACGAACGCAGGGTCCGGTGCGCCGAGACCGAGAACCATCTTCGACGACTTCTCGAAGGAGACCATGCCCACGGATTCGGCATCCCAATGCGCGCTCTCCCACACGAGCCAACGCAGCACTTCGGCCTGGCCGCGCGGGTCCGAAGGCCAAAGGCCGCTCTCGGGGCGCTTAGCCGCCAGGTAGAACAGCATCGCGTTCGACTCCCAGAGGACGAAGTCGCCATCCGTGAGGGTCGGCATCTTGCTGTTGGGATTGAGGGCGAGATACTCCGGAGCGCGCTGGTCGCCACGCCCCAGGTCGATCGGTCTGAGCACGCAGTCGAGACCCAGATGGTTCTTGAGTGCGACGATGGCGAGCGCACGCGACGACGGGGGGAAGAGATAGAGCTGCATTTCGGTGACTCCTTTGTCATGAGAGCGCCTTCCGGGCGCACCCCTCGATGCGATGGTCGAGGAACCTGCGCTCCCCGTCGTTTCGTGCGAGCCGCCGAGCCTCTTCGAAATGGCCTCGGGCGGCCTCCGTTCGACCACGTCGGAGCTCGAGCTCGCCCAGCACGGCGGGGTAGAATGGGTAGGCGGCGAGGCGGCTGGCGCCCTCGATGCCTCGAACTGCCTCGAGCCCCTTCGCTGGTCCTTGGTGCTGCGCGATCGCCATGCAGCGGTTCAGTGCTACGACCGGTGATGGGCGAATCCTCATCAAGACGTCGTAGAGCTCCACGATGTCCCCCCATCGCGTTTCGTGTGCGTTGCCGGCGGTGGCGTGCATCCCGGCGATCCCGGCCTCGACGTGGTACTCGGTCAGCACTTCGCCACTCGCGCTTTGCTCGAGGAGCCGCGTACCCTCGGCGAGCAGCTCCTCGTCCCATAGCGAGCGGTCCTGCTCGAAGAGGTCCTTGAGGTTCCCAGCATCGTCAATGCGCGCCGGCAAGCGCGCCGCGAGCAGCCACATGAGCGCGGCGAGCGCATACGTCGCCGGTGTCGCCGCAGGCGCGTGGTCGACGAGAAGCCGAACGAGACGCATCGCATCCCAACACAGATCCTCGCGGACGACGGCGAGCGCTGATGCCCCGTGGTAGCCCTCGCTGAAGAGCAGGTAGAGTGCCCGATGGACAGCGGAGAGCCGCGGCAAGAAGTCCGCCGCAGTGAGCTCGAACAGGTGCCCGGAGTCCGCGAGCAGCTTCTTGCCCCTCGAGAGGCGCTTCTCCATTGCCGCGGGCGAAACGAGGAACGCGCTCGCGATCTCGTCCACGCCGAGGGCGCACAACAGATGAAGCACGAGTGCGACTTGCACGTCCTCGCCGAGCCGCGGATGACAGCACGTGAACATCATCCGCAGTTCGTCGTCCTTCAGCGCATCGGGCAGGAACATCGCGTCGAGCGCGGGTCGGAGCGTCCACTCGCTCTCGATGAGCCGCCGCACGTCCGGAGCGAACTTGCGCGCCGTGCGCTCGCGCCGGAAGATGTCGAGTGCGCGGTTCTTCGCGGCCCTGGCTAGAAGCGCGGAGTAGTGAGGTGGCACCCCATTGTAGCTCCAAGCCTCGAACGCTTTGGCGAGCGTCTCCTGTACGACGTCTTCCGCGAGCGCGAGGTTCTCAACACCGAACGCGCGGGTGAGCGTCGCGAGTAGCCGCGCCGCCTCTCGCCGAAAGAGTGTGTCGTCCGGCTTCACTACAGCTTCAGGATGGGCCGGATTTCGATGACGCCGCCCTCGTCGAAGATCGGATGGCCCTTGGTGAGCGCGACCGCCTCGTCGAAGTCCTTCGCGGCGATGAGCGAGTACCCCATCACGATGTCCTTGGTCTCGGCGTACGGTCCATCGCTGAAGTTGCCACCCTTATCCTTGACGACGCGACCCGTCTTGGGCTCGAGCGGTTGCCCGAACTGAGCGAGGTGCCCCCTCGCCTCCATGTCCTTGAACCACGCCAGGTACTTCTCCATCGTTTCCTGCATCTGCTGTGGTGTTTTGGGCGGCCGTTGAGGACGGCGCCACAGGAAGACGAACTCGTTCATGGTGGGAAGTCCTTCAGTGCGGCACCACATGAGCGATCGGCCGCGACAACGGTATTAACGTTCGACAGGGCCTAGCGCAGACAGAGTTTTCTTGTCGGTTGTCATCGCCGTGCCCGGGCGCCGTCCGCCAGAACGGGGGGCACAACGCACCGAACCGTTTCTGTGCATCGAGTCCGGGGCTACGCACGTCAAGTGGCGAACCTAGGCCTTCGCCGTGGGGCTCGTTACAAGACATCGACCTGATTGGCCACCGCCATCGATTCAGGTCCGAATGGGCTCGTAGCTGACGACGACTACCCCATTCGCAAGCGTCTTGGATTCGATGAGCTTGAGCTCCGCCCGGAGGTTGTCACGAAGGGCCACCTTCCCCCGGCCGACGAGCACCGGGTGGATCCAGAACTGGATCTCGTCGAGGAGGTTGTGCTCCAGCAACGTCTGGCCGAGCGGGCCGTGGCCGTAGCTCATGATGTCCTTTCCATCTTCGCGCTTGAGCTTTGCTATTTCCGCAGCGACGTCCCCGCGGACCAGCACCGAGTTTTTCCAGTCAACGTTCTTCAGAGTGGAGGAGAAGACGTACTTCCGCATGCCGTTCATCTGGCGGGTGTAGGCGTTGTCGACGGAGTGCGTGCGGTCCCCCAACATCTCGTAGGTGTTGCGGCCCAAAAGGAGCGCGTCGCACGCCTCGAGCGCCACGGTGTAGCTCTTCCACCAGGCTGGATCGAAATACTTCTGGCCCCACGAACTTGCGTCGTCGACGACGCCGTCGAGGGAGATCAGGGTCGATTGAATCACTTTTCGCATGGCTGCTCCTTGGATGAGGCGATTTTCACGCCCTTTGACCCCCTAACGTTCGGCTACTCTCGCGCCGGACACTTTTCTTCGACGGTGCTCGCGAAGAACGCGGACCGCCAATGCCGGAGCGGATCTCCTAGCTCGCCGAGCTGCGGGAGCGAGGCTTGCCGACGACGGTGCGCGGCAGGATTGGCGCCGCGCACACCGCGCCGCGTGGTCCTCAGCGCGTTGTGCCAGCGCCAACGCTGACGACAGTTTCGTCGTGTCGGGCCCTCGCGTCAGCGGGGGACGCGCAGGCCCACATACCGCGCGCGGAATTTATGCCGCTGGTGATCTATCCGAAAATGCGGCAACGCCCTCGAGGTTGGCGTGGGAAGGCGCGTTGCCTTGAGTTGTCCACGTGCCAAGGTCTGCGGCTATTTCCTCGTCATGTCAGCCGAAGTCTTCGCAAACCCCCTGGGGACCGCGGCTGCAAAACCGCCAGCGAGCACCTCCGCGAAGCGTGCCTTCATCCGCTTGGCCATCTCGGCGAGTTCTTCAGCACCCAGATTCTTGTCGACAGCGGGAAATAGCTCTCCCTCTTCTTCCTCTACGTGGTGCTCGATGAGCTCCTTACACGCGGTCACCTTGGCCCGGAAGGATGCATCCTTCGACCGCGTGGCGAGCAACCGTTTGAGGCCAAGCTCTGCCAGGGAGTGCTCCTCCAAGCTTTCGAAGATGAGATCTTCTTTCACGGCTTTCGCCGCCGGGTAGTAAATTTCCTGCTCGATGGCCATATGGGCCGCGAGGTTGTTGGACAGCTGCTTGAGAAGAGGCGCAGCTGGAGAACTACCGCGTTCCAATTTCTTGAAAAGCGCTTTCACCGCGAGGTGTTGCTTTTCGAGCAGAACGGTCACCGGTGATTTGCGAACGCTCAATTTCCTTGCCATTGCGATCCTAAGGTTGGGCGGAGAATCAGCGGCCGATCAACTTCAAACCGAAGAAGATCAGGAGCGCGCCGCCGAAGCCGCCGCCAAACAAGAGATAGAGAAAGGCCCAACCGGCGGCCAAGACGGGAGGTGCCCCCTTTGCTTGAATCTAGTGCGCGATGTGACGCTGATCAGACGACCCGACGCCCTTGAACTAGTTGCACAATGAACATGATCACGGCGATGACGAGCAACAAGTGCAACAGCCCACCCATGGTGTAGGCGGTCGCGAGGCCCAATGCCCACAACACAAGCAGAACAACGATAATAGTCCACAACACGGTTGCCTCCGATTTCTTCCTCGGGAGTAAGCACTTCTCGTGCCACCGAGACGCCGTGCTGGGAGGTGAGCTGTGCTTCACGCACGCTGCGGAAACGATCGAAGTACTCGTGGGCATGCCTCACTTGGCCTGAGACCGATCGCTACGTGCGAGGCGAGATGGCGTCGCTCTTGACCATCGAATCCAACGATCGCTTGCCGATGCCGCTTGTCCGGCTCGTCTACGCCTCGCATGCATTTCGAAGCGCAGCGCAAGAGATCTCAAAGCTTCCGAGTAAGCAGTTGGCCCTTCGACGCAAGCCCTATCGAATATGATTAACACGCGAGCGGTGCTGGATCGCATCTCCGCTGTGGCCGAATCATCGGATGCGATTGACTGCGACGTGCCTCGGCGTGCTGGGCAAGTGCGCCGCGGTGGCGCACTTCGATCCGAAGTTCGCAAAACACCTACGAGCGTGCGCTTCGAAGCGCTGGTGCGTCCACCTACCCTAGCAGTGCGTGCATCCGTAGTTTCGAAGCTCGCCTCGGGCAAGCGTGGCGATGTTTGCGATTGCGCTAAGCCGGCCGGACTCCGTCTTGATGGTCTCGGGCCGAAGGAAACCGATCAGAGCGATCTCGAGCTTCCCTCGAAAGTCTTCACTCTCGAATGAAATCGGGATCGTGCTTCGGGTAGAGGCGGCGCATATCGTGCACCGGATGGTGCAGGCCGCTTCACCGTCCGAGATCTCAGGCGGATCAACAACTATTGGCATTGAGGCAACAAGCACGGATCACGCTTCGACGGTCAACCAAAACACACTTTTTGCGAACTCAGACGAGTAAAGTGCAATAGCGCCTCACCTGAGCTTAAGACGCGGCGCTACTCAAACAGGTTACGCTGTTCATGCGACATGCGTGCTCATCCATTGGCCGGCTTACTCATTTTGGTGCGTTGAGGTTAGAGGCCGACGCTCGCTGGCGTCCGCACTATGGCGGATTCTGGCGCTTCACGCCGAATTTGTATGGGCAACTGTTCACCGGTTACGGCGAGACACCGCTCAGCTAGAACCACGCGCTGACGGCGGTTCGTCTAGGAATTGGTTTTACCGATCGCAGCACGCGTAGCCAGTGACAGGCTTGCCGCCGGGAGTTTCGATGGCGGTTGCCACGCGAGGCGTAGCGAGTTGTTACTCGTCGGAAAAACGTCATCGCCCGAACCTGCGCCGAGGGTCCTGCATGCCGACAGGTGCGGCTGTGGCATGCGCTGTGCATTGTGAACCGCGTCGTCGAGGCACTGAAGCATGGCAAACGCGAGTTCGTGGAAAGGACAGCAGCTATGACCGCGATCAAAATATGGCTGCCGCTATTGACCTTCGGGGCGGTTCTGGCGGGGAGCGTGTATGCAATCACCCGCCGGGGCCGCGCCGCTGCGCTGCGCGATTTAAGGGGTGACGACAAAGCGCGCGGCGATCACCGCGGCGCGCTGGTCCGTACGCCAGGTCAGGAGCCCGTGGTTGAACTGGAGCTCCAGCTCGACGGCATCTTCGACGGTGATGCGAGCGTGACGTGAAGCGACGGGCGTGGCGTATCGCGCTCAGCCCCGCTTCCACTGCAGCCGTGAATGCATGCCCGGTGCAGTGAACATTCGTGCTCGCGCGCCGCTAACCGCGCGGAAGTCGCATTCCGCGAGGCCGAGATCAGCTCGATCTGTGCGCACGCTGACGACAGCACGGTCCGCTTGCGCAATGGCCTCGTGGTGTCACGGTCGTCTTCGCAATGGCCCCATACTATGAGCCGATCGTTAGCCTGATGTGCATGACGGGCGTCCTTTACGGTACTGCTCGCGCTCAAACTTGTCAGGGGCGGAACCGAAGGGGGGACTCGGAGGCGCGCACAGCTCGGCTAGAGATCCATCCGTGAGCCGATTTCCACCACCTGGTCGGGGGGGATAAGAAAGTGAGCAGGTGCCGAATCTGCGTTGCGCGCGAGGAACGCAAAGATCCGTTCGCTGACACCTCCCATGCGCCCGGCTGACGTCGCAACAAACGTCTCTCGTCCAACGTAATATGTCGTGTCGGAGATGTTTATCGGCAACCCGAAACGCCCGATGGCGAGCGCAAGGGCTCGAGGGACGTCTGGAATGTCCATGAACCCGCGTCGGATCACCAAGCGATAGAAACCTCTGCCGAGCGCATCGAGCCGCGCGTCAGCGTCATCAGCATAGGGAGAGTGCGTGACCTCAATGGCTAGGAGGACGACTATCTCGGGTAACACGCGAATTCGCGTGACGTGATGCACCAGGACGAGTGGCACGTCTGCGCCTGGGACCGCGAGAAATACCGCCGAGCCAGGGATCCGTGCGGCCAACTTGGCGTCGAGCTCCGCGAGAAACATGTCGAGCGGCGGGCAGACGGCTGCGACGCGCTCTCGATAAATGCGCCTCCCCGTCCTCCAGGTGATCATCAGGAGAAAGACCACCGTGCCGGCGAGAATTGGGACGTACCCGCCGTCCGCAAATTTAAACAGGTTAGCCAGGAGAAAAGGAATATCGAAGCTCAGAAAAAGAATCAGTAGCGCGCCTGATTTCCAGAGTGGCCATGCCCACGTGGTTCGCGCTACCTCGAAGTACACGATGGACGTGAGCGCCATGGTGCCCGTGACCGCGATCCCGTACGCGGCTGCCAACTGGCTCGAACTCTTGAAGACGACGACCAAGGTGACGCACGCAGCCGCGAGTATCCAGTTGATCAGTGGGACGTAGATCTGTCCTTCAGTATCTTGAGAAGTGTGTCGAATACTCACTCTCGGGAAAAAACCGAGTTGAACCGCCTGGTGCGTGAGCGAAAACGCACCAGAAATAAGCGCCTGTGAGGCAATCACGGTCGCCAAACCTGACAGCAGGACAAGAGCCAAGGTCCAGCCTCCGGCAGGCACCATCGCAAAGAATGGGCTGTTGCGCGCGGATATGTCCGAGAGCATGAGTGCCCCCTGTCCGAAGTAGTTGAGTACGAGTGCGGGCATGACCAGCATGAACCAAGCCAGTCTAATGGGCCGCGCCCCGAAATGTCCCATATCGGCATAGAGCGCTTCCCCACCCGTGACCGCGAGCACTACGGAACCGAGCACGAGCACTCCACGCACTCCATGACGCACAAAAAAATGCGCGGCTTGCATCGGTGAAAGGGCGACTAGGACCGCCGGATTCTTCGCCAGATGATACAGGCCAGTCGCACCAATGGTGATAAACCAACAGGCCATCACGGGTCCAAACAGACGTCCCACAGCCTTCGTTCCACGGGTTTGTAGCGCGAACAACCCGAAGAGCACGGCACAAGTGAGGGGAACCACTGCCGGCTTCAGCGCAGGCGTCCCGACCTCGAGGCCTTCCATTGCGCTCAACACAGAGATAGAAGGGGTGATCATGCCATCCCCATAGAGCAGGGCTGCGCCAATGATGACCAACACTGCGACCCAGCCAATTCGCCCCGAATTCGTCGTC
>DATHOI010000231.1:0-2218 GCA_035485095.1 Polyangiaceae bacterium
CTCTGACCGATTGAGCTATGGGCCCAAGCTAGTGCACACTTCGAGTGTCGGCGGTTCGAATCCCGACGGCTCGAAACCCGTGAGAACGCTTTCAGTTCGGTTCCGGCTCCTCTTGGTTCCGGGCCGTTATTGAAAGCAAGCTCCACGCCGCGAAAGCTAATCGAAGCCGGCAGGCGGGGCAATGCCATGCGTTTCCGGCCGCGGAGCAGGGCAAAACCCCTGGTCGGGGCGGCGGTCGGGACGCGAGTCCGCTCGCCCGCGTGTACCCGCCCCGAAAACCCCCACCGCGAGCAAAGCTGGCGCAGAAAACCCGGGGCCGCGGCGTCCGCGGTTGCCGAAAGCCGCGTCCAATGGCTCCGAGCGGCGCTGGACGATGGATATGTTATGCCATGTGGCTCGGCCGGAGCCCGGCCGCACACGGCAACGCCGCACTACTTCTCAGAAATCCATGGAGTCCCTGGTCGTACGAGGTGCCACGCAGCACAACCTCAAGAACGTCAGCTGCGAATTGCCACGCAATCAGCTCGTGGTCATCACCGGCCCGAGCGGCTCGGGGAAGTCGTCGCTCGCGTTCGACACGATCTACGCTGAAGGTCAGCGCCGGTACGTGGAGTCGCTCTCCGCCTACGCGCGCCAGTTCCTCGATCAGCTCCCCAAGCCGCGCGTCGAGAGCATCGAAGGGCTGAGCCCCGCCATCGCCATCGAGCAGAAGGGGCTCGGCAAGAGCCCGCGCTCGACCGTCGGCACGGTCACTGAAATCGCCGACTACCTGCGCCTGCTGTACGCGCGCATCGGCGTGCCGCACTGCCCCAAGTCGGGCAAAGTGTTGCGCGCCTACACGGTGCAAGAGATCGTCGACTCGATCCTGTCGCGTGGCGAGGGCACGCGGCTCGCATTGCTCGCGCCCATCGTGCGCAAGCAGAAAGGCGATCTGAGCGCCGAGCTCGAGCGTTTGCGCCGTGAAGGCTTCGTGCGCGCGCGCATCGACGGCGAGCAGGTCGACCTGGGCGACGACCGCGAGCTCGACCGCACGAAAACGCACGACCTCGACGTCGTCGTCGATCGCATCGCCGTCCGCGACGGCGCCAAGGGCCGTGTCACGGACTCCGTCGAGCTCGCGCTCAAGCTCGGCGACGGCACGTTGCTCATCGACCCGGTCGACGGCACGGAGCCCGTGGTGATGAGCGAACGCCTGGTGAGCTGGGAATTCGGCATCACGCTGCCGCCGCTCGAACCTCGGCTTTTCTCGTTCAATAGCCCGCATGGCGCGTGTCCGAGCTGCGACGGCCTGGGCGTGCGTTCGGCGATCGACGTAGGCCGAATCATCCCGGACGAGAGTCGCTCGCTGCGCGAAGGCGCGATCGCGGCGTTCGGCCGGCGCGGCTCCGTGGCCACCGCCACGGAAGTCTCGCGCGCGGTGGAAATCTTGGGCGTGAGTCCCGACACGCCTTGGTCCGAGCTGCCGGAGGCTCAGCGCCAGGCTCTGCTGTATGGCAGCGCGCCAGCCGCGGGCACACGCTCGCGCAAGAGCTCACTGCCGACGTACGAAGGCATCGTGCCGCGCCTCCAGCACATGCTCGACACGGGCGCACTCGCCGAAGGCGAAGATCACGAATCCGATGACGGCGCGATCGGCCCGGACGATCTCGGGCGTTTCATCGTGACTCAAACTTGTGAGGCGTGTGGTGGCGTCCGTTTGCGGCCCGAGGCGCTGGCCGTAAAGCTCGGGGACCGTACTATCGCCGAGTTGTCGGCCATGCCGCTGCGCGGTCTGCGCGAATTTTTGGCCGCGTTTGCCAATCAGAGCGCGCTCGCGCCGCGCGAAGCCGCCATCGCGCTGCCGCTGATCAAGGCCGTCACCGAGCGGCTCGGCTTTTTGCTCGAAGTCGGGCTGGACTATCTCTCGCTGGAGCGCACCGCGCACACGCTGTCCGGTGGCGAAGGCCAGCGCATTCGCCTGGCCACGCAGATCGGCGCGTCACTCGTGGGCGTGCTGTACGTGCTCGACGAACCGAGCATCGGTCTGCACGCTCGAGACAACGCGCGCTTACTGCAAGCGCTCCGGCGTTTGGTCGACAAGGGCAACAGCGTGCTCGTGGTCGAGCACGACCGCGACGCCATTTTGAGCGCCGATCACGTGGTCGACATGGGTCCCGGCGCCGGACAATTGGGCGGGCAGATCGTCGCGCAAGGCACTTCAGCCGAGATCATGAAGGAC